>JBAQZF010000053.1:0-3200 GCA_049790715.1 Saccharimonadales bacterium (SeqCode)
CGACGGCACTAAACCACACGTGGCTCTGACCGAATTTGGCTACTGGACAGCGACTCGCGGTGAAAATAACGATACTACGTTTTCGGAAAGCATTAGGCAGCGCTATGTATCAGATCGGCGGCGGGCGATATATTACTGGGAAGCTTTGAACATCGCCTGCGATGATCCGAATGTCGTACTACTGCTATTTTACGGCGTGACACCGCCTAGTCCTGGCTGGCCAGCTCCCTGGAATACCGCGACGGTCACCGCCCAATATAAACCGATGGTATCGTACCGGTCAATCCAGCGCTTCGCCAAGACACATCCGGAATGTATTAAATCTGATCTAACTAGTGGCGCGACAGCGGCTACTTCGACTCGCGGTACAGCTTCGAGGGCCACCAATTCCAGCGGCCAAGCAGAGCGACGATAGACGGTACCAGCAAAGTACGCACAAAAAACGTATCCAGTAATATGCCAAATGCCACGCCGTAACCAATCTGCTGGACTGACGGATCGCCGCCGACCAGACCCAGCACGCCAAACGTACCAGCCAAGATCAAACCAGCCGAGGTAACCGTCGTGCCGGTGATGCCGACAGCTTTGGCCACCGCGTCGGACATATTGTCGTGGTGATGGGCCTCCTCGCGGATGCGGCTCATGACCAGGATGTTATAGTCTTCGCCCAGCGCCATGCAGAAAATAAACATCAGGAAGGGCAGGATGAAAAACAAACCGTCCTGATGCCCCAGGTGGACAAAAACGATCATGGCGAAGCCCAGCGAAGCCAGGTACGACAGGCCGACGGTCAATATCAGGTACCAGGGCGCCACTAGACTGCGCAGCAGCACCGCCAGCAAAACGGCGATGATGATCAGTACCACTGGGATGATCTTCTTGAGGTCGCTGTTGGCCACGTGGTTGACGTCGTAGGCTACCGAGTCGGTGCTGTATATGCTGCTGCGGCGGGCACCGGCCTGACGAGCTACGGTATCAAGCGTGTCGCGCACCGCGGGTATAGCCGCTGCGGCGGCTGTGCTGCCGCTCGGTCCGGCTTTGAGCGTGCCGTAAAACTGCGCTGTCCGCCCGTCGGGACTAATGAATTGCTTGACGGCTTGGAGCGCCGGACTGGTCGAGCTAGTGTCGTGCAATTGCTTCAACATCTGTGGTGTCAGCGCGAAACCGTTAGCGTCAAACACCCCATTAACCGTTTTAAATTGGTCGGAAGCCAGCAATTTGGTTTGGACTTGCTGGAGTGTTGCTAAATTGTTCCAAACCGGCTGGGCAAAATCAAAAATCAGCAGTTGCGGGCTGTTGCTCGACGCTGGAAAGTGCCGGCTGACGATCTGTTGACCGGCGGCCGAATCGCTTTTGGCTGGCGCGCTCTGATTGCCAAAGCCGCCGGCTTTGTAACCGATGATGCCCAGCGATAAGCTACCAAAAATCACCGCGCCCACGCCCAGCATGACAACCGGCTTTTTGATGACCTGGTCGGCCAGGCGGCCCCACAGACCGATCTTTAGCTCGCGCCGCGTAGTTTTCGATGGCCAGAACACTGCTCGACCGAGGATGGCCAGCAGCGCCGGTAAAAAGGTCAGGGCGATGAGCAGCATGATGCCCAGCCCAATGGCCAGCGCCGGCCCCAGACCCTTGTAGATACCAAAGGAGGCCAGCAGCAGGGTGAGCAGGGCAGCCAGCACCGTAGCGCCGGAAAAGGTGATCGATTCGCCGACTTTGGACAGGGCTTTGACGACGGCTTCTTTGGGCGCCAGGCCCCTGCGCAGCTCCTCGCGAACCCGAAACACCAGGAATAAGCCATAATCAGTTCCAGCTCCCAGCACCAGCACGATCAGCAAAATTTGCGTGATGAAGCCGACCTGGACGCCGATTTTGGTAGATTCGGCGATGACTGGTTGTGATACGGCTAGCGCTAATCCGGCCGGCAGCAGGGTGACCAGCGGCGCTAACACCGCTCGGAAGACGATCAGCAGCAGCACGATGATGAAAATCACCGTATAGCCCTCGGTGCTGTTGCGGCCCTTTTGATTGGCTTGGGCACCGTCGATATTGGCGGCAAAATCACCAGTTAGATGCAGCTGCAAACCAGTTGGCAAACCAGCGACCTTCATGTGCGAGCGAATGTTTTTGACGATGTCAAACGCTTTGTCGCCAAAAGCGTCGCCGTTGATGCCGACAAAGATCTGCCGCGCCTGGCCATCGGCCGACACGCCCTGGTCTTTGACTTCACTGACGCCGGTGACGCGCCTGACGCTTGCTTCGACTTGTCGCAGGGCAGCAGTATCAGCGGCGGTGAGCGGTTGGCCGTCACGAGCGGCGATGATAATAGCGTTGCTGGCAGTGTCCTTGCTCTGAAACTTGGTTTCCAGCTTGGCGGCCGTATCGGTCGGGCTGTTTTTCGGCAAAAAGTCGGAGTTATTGTTTTTGGTAACGTCGTTGATATTTGGCAAGTGCGCGGTTAGCAGCGGAACGGCCACGATCCAGGCCACGATAATAAACCAGCGAAATCGAACCGAAAAACGACCTATTTTCTCAAACATATGACACTCCTTTTGATCTCATTGTAGCAGCAAGCGCCAGCCCAAACACCTCTAGTTTGTTTTGGCTTTCCTAGTATGCCGCTTAATCCACTCCGCGATATCAGCCAGATCTTGCTTCTTGAGAGCTATGCTGATGGTGAATTCTTCAATCTCTTTGTCGGTCAGCTTAATGCTATATGAATTCGTATCTAGGAATCGAACCATGGTGGCAAAACCGGTGCGTTTATTGCCATCGACAAACACGTGGTAGTTGACGATTGCTTCATATATAACCGCTGCTTTTAGAAATATATCTGGATACAGGTCTTCGCCGCCGAAAGCTGACTGGGGTTTTTGGGCGATTGATGCCAGCAGTCCTGGCTCGCGTACGCCGATGCTGCCGCCGGTCTCTTCGATGATAATCCGGTTGATGGCCCGGATTTCCGCTTCGGTCAAATAGTTCATTTTTTAGACAGGGCTTTGAAAGCGGGGCGGTGTTTGTTGATGAGGTCTCGTGTCCAGGCTTCGACTTCTTCTGTGTCAGAGGTGGTTTGAATGGGAGAAATGTTAAACACTGGCTTGGAGCGTTTGACGACGGTGAAGCGCTCGCCCTTTTGGGCGCGCTCGGCGATCTGGCTGGCGTTTTGACGGAGTTCTTTGAGTCCGATAATGGTCATGATA
>JBAQZF010000054.1:0-9155 GCA_049790715.1 Saccharimonadales bacterium (SeqCode)
GTACATGTCAACTGAGTGACTGGTGATGAAATTGATAAAGTACTGGCATAAGCTAAGTAAGTGTCTTAGAAATAGTGGCCGTAGTAGTACCAGAAGTGTTTGAGGATGAAGAAAGCGATGATTAAGAGCCAGAGGACTAACAGGTCGAGATGATGGCTACGGATCCAGCGGTAGACTTGTTGTGGCTTTCCTTTTGGTAGTTTGATATGTTTTTGGTCGACGTTGTAGAGCGTGACGTACCAGAAGCTAGTGATGCTGACTACCCAGACGACCATGCACCAAGGGCAGAGGGCGTGAATGCGGTAGACGCTTTCGAAAAACAGCCAATGCACGAAGCCGATGGCAAAGACTAGTCCGGCGTTGAGGCCCAGCCAAAACCAGCGTTTAAACTTCGCGCCTGCCAGCATAGCGCCGCCGATGACGGCCACTACCGGAAAGGCGCCGAGGCCGATAAACGGATTGGGAAACCCAAAAGCGGTGGCTTGTTTGCTCTGCATGACACTGCCGCAGCTGATGATAGGGTTGAGGTCGCAGGACGGTACGTAGCGCGGATTGTTCAGGATGCGTATCTTGTCAAACATGATGATAAAGGCGCAGATGTAGCCGATAATGCCGCCGATGAGCAAGATATAGGGTAAGGCTTTTTGCAGGGTCAGATTTTTGATCGACATCAAACTCTAGTATAGCAAAACGGCTACTCGGCGCACTGGCCGGTGTCGACTGGTTTGTTTTGGATGACGGCTTGGCTGATGGCGTTGGTGACTTGCTGGGTGGTCAGCGCGTAGCCGACATGATCAGTGGTGGTTGACTCGGCGAATATGACGCCGATGACGGTGCCGTCGGTGGCGATGAGCGGGCCGCCGGAGTTGCCAGGGATGATATTGGCCTGGATTTCGTAGACGTCGCGGTTAGTGCTGCCGCGGTCATAGATATTGCGTCCGGTGGCGGTAAAGTGATTCAGGACTGCCGCGGACTCAGCCGTCAGCGGGCCGCCACCTGGATAGCCCAAAACAGCGGCTGGCGTGCCGGTTTTGACGTCGCTAGCTGATAGTACTAGGCTTTGGCCGGCCAGATTGTCGACGCGTAACACCGCGAAGTCAAGATTCGGGTCAAACCAGACGACTGTCGCGCTGTGTGTGCCAGCGCTGTCTATGGCGTAGGGGTGGGCGATACCGGCGACAACGTGGGCATTGGTCGCTACCAGATCAGATCCGACGACAAATCCGGAGCCTTCGACGATACCGCCGCAGCCCTGCCCTTCGACTTTGACGACCGAGGCCTGGTCGTGGTTAATGGCTGCCTGTAAAGTTTTCAGCGAAGGCAGCGTGGCGGTGGCGTCTGGCCGCGGTTCTTTGCCGACGAAAACCTGTGGGAAGCCGTTTGGATCGATCAAACGGCCGATGTCAGCGATGACATTGGGCGCTGACGGCAAAACGCGGTTAAGGCTGCTGACGATGCGCGAATTTTGCAATGATGATTGCAGGCTGGGAAACGGCAGCGTGTTGACGACCGTCGCGATCAGCCAGGCCGTAAATAAAAACGACGCTACGCCCAATATGCTGCCAAACCAATTGTCTAGTATATTGATGCGCCGCAGCACGACCTTTTTCTTGATCAAAAGACCGATATATTCTCCAAAAGTCAGCAGCAGCAAGCCGCACCCTAGGGTAGTCACCAGCGTAATGAGTCCCCTGCTGGTCTGGGTGTGGCCTAGATTGACGGTGTAGGAGCCCAGGCGCGTGCCTATCAACAGGCCACCAAAAAACCCAAGCGTCGAGCAAGCTTGCTGCGCGAAGCCGATCTGTCGGCCGCGCCACAAGGCGCTGACGGCGCATATGACGATAAGCAGATCGACTATCATGATGCTGGGGTTACGGCCGCGGGTCCCTCAGAACCAGGCTGATAGAAGCGCAGACCTTTACTTGACGCGTGCCAACTTTCTAAGATTGGCTCCAGCACTTGCCAGGTAGCCAGTACCTCGCGGTCGCTAGCGAATAGGGCCTGGTCGCCGCGGATAGCATCCATCAGTACCCGCTCGTATGCGTCGATGTGCTGCTCGTGCCGAAAAGCGTTTTTATAACGCAGCTCCAGCGGCGCATGGCGCATGCGGTTTTCTAGTCCGGGTTCTTTGACGACCAGATCAAGGCCGATGCCCTCGTCAGGTTGTAGGCGAAAGGTCAAACTGTTGCGCCGCCGTTCGTGCGGCGTCTTGAACTCGATGGTGATGTCGGCGATCTTTTCGGTCAGTGCCTTGCCAGTCTCCAGGATGATGTCAGTGCCCTGCCAGCGTTCGGCGGTGTGCTGGAGATGCAGCAAAGCGTAGGTTTCGACGGCGCTGTCCGGATTTCCCACCTCTGTCCGATAGCCGGTATATTGCCCGCGTACCGCTTCGGCGGGATCAGCTGGCAGTAATTGCTCCAAAAAATGCTCTTTACTGAGGTGAATCGCCTGGCTGCTCATGTCGGACGGCAGATCCATGAGGGTGATTGACAGCAATTGCAACAGATGGCTCTGGACGATATCCCGCACCGCGCCAGTCTGCTCGTAAAATTTGGCGCGGCCCTCGATGTCCAGACTCTCCAGTAGGCGGATATGCACGCGCTGAATGTGGGCGGCGCTCCAGATAGGGTTAAAGATCGGATTGTGCAGGCGGAAAGCCAGCAGGTTTTGAGCGGTTTCTTTGGCCAGATAGTGGTCGATGCGGTAGATCTGCTCTTCCTGAAAGTCCGCCGCCAAGAGTTTGATAAGCTGCTCGGCGCTAGCGGTGTCATAGCCAAAGGGCTTTTCTAGCAGCAGTCGGTCGCGCGGGCCGTTTAGTCCGGCCTTGCTGAGACCGGCGATGATCGGCGGGTAGGCGTTGGGCGGAATTGACAGCTGAAATAAGCGCTGCCGTTTCGCGTGGCCGTTAAAGCTATCCAACAGATCACGCAGCCGCGCGTAATCGTCTGGCTGGTCAGGCTCTAGCTGATGAGTTCGCAGCGCCGCCCGCACCCGAGCCAAGCCCGCGGGGTCACAGACCTTGTCTTTCTCCAGCACGCAGAGCTCGACGGTACCGAGCAACTCGTCTACGTCCAGCGGTTTGCGGCTGATGCCGACAATTTTGGTGTCGGGGGGCAGCAATCCCTGATCTAGCAAATGATAGAGCGCCGGTAGTATTTTGCGCCGGCTGAGGTCGCCAGTGACACCGAAGACCATGATGACTGGGCCGACCGCGTCGGTGGATGATTCGCCGGTGTGTTGTTGAGGTGTCGAAGGCATATATTTTAAGAGGTATTCTTATGATTTATTGAGGTCGTGCCCGCCGAATTTGTGGCGCATGGCCGCTAGTAGTTTGGTAGCGAAATTAACCTGGCCCTTTTGCGAGGCTAGCCGTACGTCAAAAGCGGCTTGGATACTCGGCAAATCGATGCCGCGCTCGCGGGCGACGTCCAGCGTCCAGCGGGTTTCACCGCTTTCGGCCACGAAGCCGTCGATGCCATCCAGCTGTGGATTTTCGGCCAGCGCTTGCCGGGTGAGTTCGTTGAGCCAGGACGTCACCACGCTGTGATGCTGCCAGACCTCGCCAGCGGCGACCAGATCGAGTCCTTCGTAGGGCCCTTCTTTGAGTACGCGGTAGCCTTCGGCCAGCGATTCCATCATGCCGTACTCGATGGCGTTGTGCGTCATTTTGACGAAGTGGCCGCTGCCGCTGGGCCCAAAGTGATGATAGGCGCCCTCTGGCTGGGCTAAGGTTTTGAGGGCTGGCTCCAGCGCCGCGAACGCCTTGGGGCTATCGCTGCCGACCATCATCGAAAAGCCGTTTTCGTAGCCCCAGATACCACCGCTGGTGCCGACGTCGATCAGCGTGCAGCCCTTGCCGGACACTGTTTGATTGTGTCGCTGTGTCTCGCGAAAATCCGAATTACCTCCATCAACGATAATGCTGCCAGACGGCACCAGTTCGAGCCAGGCGGCCACCTCAGTTTCGGTCACTTCGGCCGGCAGCATCAGCCACAGCATCACCTGGTCTTCGCCAAACGCCCGCAGCACTTCTTGTTTGGTAGCGGCGCCGGTAGCGCCGTAGCCGACAGCCTCCTTGATCGGCTCCGGACTGCGATTGTGGGCAATGACCGTATGCCCGTTTTCGGCTAGTTTGCGAGCGATTTGCATCCCCATGCGGCCGAGGCCATGAATGGCTATTTTCACGCGTGTTCTCCTATCTGATCGCTGTACAGATAGGCTTCTGACAGCTGTTTTAGTATTTGGGCCGGTTGTTGCTCCAGATCGATGGTTTGCGTTTGCAGCCTAGTGAGCGCCGCGTGCTTGTTGTCGCCAAAGGCGAAAGCGTAAGCCGCGGTGATCTGTCGTAAGGCCGGAAAAGTCAGCGTCAGACGAGTAAGCGGCGGATTTTCATAGCCAATCGCCAGCGCTGTCTGCTGGCGCGCCGCCGGCGAATCCGGTTTGATGCCGGCGATATGGCCGTCATCACCGATACCCAGCTGGGCGATGACGACGTCGGCTTTGGCGAACGCCTGCTTGGCTAATTGATCATAGTGCTCGGCTGCCTGCTGGAGATTTTTGCCTGCCTTTAGCACCGGCAGCGCGCGCGCCTGCTTCGGCGTGAAACCACTGTTTCGCAACTGCTCCCAGTTAGAGTCAGCATGCCCAGGCGGACCGTAGCGCTCGTCAGCCAGCAGTACGGTCAATTTTTCACTGAGCGCCGTCGAAATCGTGCTCATCACCTGTACGCTGGCCGGTATATTCGACCCGCCACTGACCAGCCACAGCACCCGTTTGTCATCCGCCAACTCTCGCACCAGCCGCCGCGCCAGCTTAGCCACTCCGTCTTCCCAGCCGGCCGTCAAGATATATTTCATATAGCTACACTATAGCAAACACCAGATTAAACCTAGCTTAACGAATAGAAAATTACTTGTTCTTAATTTCCACTTGGCTATGCTATCTACGAGTATTGTATATAAAACCACGAAGTAGCGTATTTTGCGTCTCGGTGATACAATTATTTTTAATCTAACGAAACAGCATGGGGGTAACTATGGCTGGAAATAAAGAAGCCTTTTTCGATCATTTAGAGCGGGAGTTTACCGCCATTACTTTTGATGAGCTGACTATTCAAAATGAACGGCCGAGCGATTTGGATTGGCGTGACGTTGATCTAAGCAGCAAGTTTTCTCGTAACATCAGTGCTAAGGTGCCAATATTGACCTCGCCTATGACAACTATTACTGAAAGTGAAATGGGGATAGCCGCTGCTAAAGAAGGCGGTGGCGGTGTGATTCACCACGCAAACACTCCCGATGAGCAGAAAAAACAAGTGCGGAAAGTCAAGCTTCACCTAAACGGCATTATCGAAGAGCCTATAACGGTAAACGCAACTGACACAATCGGAGAGGTACAGGAGACGCTCGATAGCCAGGGTTTTGATTTTAGAACCTTGCCCGTAACTGATGAAAATGGACGCTTTGTGGGGTTAATGACTAATACTCACTTCACTCTTTTTCGGGGAAAGGGTGTTGCATTTCCAGTGAGCGAAGCTATGACGCCGGCTAAGGATATATTTACTGCTCCCTCATCTATGAAAGATTCACCGGAACGTGCATATGAGCTGATGCAGCAGCACAAAATCAAACTACTACCTTTACTGACGGAGGACAAACGGCTCGATAGCTTATATCTTTTAGATGATGTTCTCAGAGTCGTTGAGGGAAATCCTGAGGGATATAATCTGGATGACAACGGCAGGCTCAGAACATTCATGTCGGTTTCCACCTATGACCAAGATGCAATTGAGCGGGTCAAGCTCTCTGGAAAATATTTAGATCTGGTAGTTATAGATACTTCACATGGGGAGAGTAAATATTCGTTTTCAACGCTAAAAGCGCTTAAAGTGGCGCGCAAACTTGTGAAAAACCTCCGCGAAGAGTTTGCGACAATCGACATTATGGTAGGTAATGTCTCAGATCCAGCGGTAGCCGCAGCCCTTGCCAAAGAAGGCCCAGATGCTATCAGAGTTGGTCGTGGTCCGGGCGGCATCTGTATCTCCAGAGAAAAGCTGGGTGGTGGTACGCCGCAAGCGAGCGCGATTTACGCCTGTAATCGCGCAGTTCAAGTAATTGATCCTGGCATAGTGATCTGCGGTGATGGTGGCGTCAGGGGGCCGGGTGATTTTATCAAAGCTTTGGCGGTGAATGCCTCCTCGATAATGGTTGGCAGTTACGTTGCGGGTACTGATGAAGCTGCGGCATCAGTAATGACGCGTGCTGATGGCTCGAGGTATAAAGAGTACAACGGTATGGGCTCGGCCAAGGAACAGCAGCATAGCCGCGCTGCCAGAAGCCGCTATGATGTCGCTGGTGGCTCTGAAGATGAGCTATTTGTGGAGGGTGTTGAAAAAGAAATTCCATTGCAAGGTCCAGTATCTAGGAAGTTTCGTGAATTAGCACGAGGAGCAAGGGTAGAAATGTGTACGGGGGGCTTTTCGAATATCGCAGTACTCCAATCTGAAGTTGATCTCAGACGTGTGACTGCTGCTGGTGCTCAAGAAGGCCGGGCCAGCAGCTAGCGGACAATAACCTGGTCACGACGTGGCCCGACGCCGATCATGCTCACGCGCACATTGGTTACTTGTTCAATAAACTTGATGAAGTGTTGGGCATTTTGCGGCAAATCTTCAAACCTGCGAATATGTTGTATATCTTCTGTCCAGTTTGGTAGATGAGCATACTGCGGTGTTGATTGGTCTAACTTGTAGGCTGCGTCAGGCGCAATATCCAGCACCTTACCCTTGCGTTCATAAGTTGTACAAACGGGGATCTCATCGCTGTATCGTGACACCCAGTCAAGCTTGGTGAGCGCCATCTCGTCAGTCCCGTTAATCTTTTGGGAACGGCGGATTTGCGGCAAATCAAGGTGGCCCAAACGCCGGACTCTGCCGGTAGTCGTGCCACACTCGGCATCAACGGCCGACATGTCTCCATGCAATTCCTGCAGTTCATAAGGATCGTGAATTTCGGTTACGAAAGGACCACCACCGACATGAGACTGAATGGCCTTAGAGACACCGATGACACGCTTTACATGTTTATGCGATACGCCAAGTCCGGTTAACACGCCGCCGACAGTAGTGGTGGATGAGGTAACATAAGGATACATGCCATGATCGATGTCTAGCAAAAATGCTTGAGCGCCTTCAGCCAGGACTCGAGCTGGCTTATCTTTGCTGAGTTCCTGGTTCACGTAAAGTACGGTGTCTGTTACGTAAGTGCCCAGAAGCTTGGCGCGGTCAACGTACTCTTTGGCGGTCTCTATGTTAATTCGCTGATCTCGACCGGATACTCTCCCCATCAAGTGGCTTTGGGCCTGCAAACCTCCCAGGACTATCTCAAATAACTTATCAGGATCATTGTTGATAATTTCGGCGCGTACGCCGCGGCGCTCAGCTTTGGCGCCGTAGACCTGGGCGATGCCTGATTTGGTGCTGCCCTGTGCGTCTTTCCCCTGCTCCCGTTGCTCGTCTTGCAGGATATAATGAGGCAGCGTTAAATGAGCACCACCGCTTAGGAGAAAATTATCCGCGCTGATACTAATCCCCTGCTCCCGCAGTGTTTCTATTTCTCCAGTTAGTCGTAGTGGATTAACGGCTGTGCCGTTGCCGATCACGCTTGTGGCATGTTCATGGACAATAGAGGTGGGTAAGCCATGTAATTTGTACACTTCGCCATCTGGAGCTACTACAGTGTGTCCGGCATTATCGCCACCGTTGAAACGGGCACCGATGTCAAAATCTGGCATGAGCATATCAACAAAACGTCCCTTACCCTCATCACCACGTTGCTCACCTTCAATAACTGTTATAGGCATATCGGGTCATAATAAGCCAACAGGGACGAGTGTGCAAGCGTGAGCATCTTCATTTGGCTAATTATTGTACTTTTTGGTAGCGGTGCTCGACTTCTGGCCAATTGACGACGTGCCACCAGGCTTTGATGTAATCGGGGCGCTTGTAGGTGTAGTCGAGATAATAAGCGTGCTCCCAGACGTCGAGACCCAGAATAGGTTCGTCAGCGTCACTCATCAGGGGTGAATCTTGATTGGGCGTGGTCGTGATTGACAGATCAGGCTGCAGCCAGGCCCAACCGCTGCCAAAGACTCCGGCAGCCTTTTCGCTAAAAGCGTCTACGAATCCCTGAAAACTACCATATTTCTCTTTCAAGTCATCCGCCAGTTTGCCGCTGGGCTCATGTCCGCCATCGGGCGACATAAACTTCCAAAACAGGCTGTGATTATAGTGGCCGCCGCCATGGTTACGAACGGCGACGCGTATCTGTTCCGGCACCGTATCCAGCTGGCGCAGCAATTCCTCCAGTGGCTTATCGCGTAGCTGCGGCGCTTTTTCTAGCGCGGCGTTTAGTTTATCGACGTAGGTTTGATGGTGCTTGCTGTGGTGCAGCTCCATGATGGTTTTACTGATGTAGGTGCCAAAGGCATCGTACGGATAATCCAGTTTCGGCAGCGTGTACATAGGGCCCTCCTTTTCGTTTACGCTGTATAGTATAAGCGTTTCGCGGCGCATTATAAACCTCGTGTGCCGATGAGCTTGAAATTATACTAAAATCTTGCGAAACAACCGCGGCACCAGCAAGAGCAGCCACATCCAGATCAGATAGATATTGATGGTTAAGCCTAGCAGTCCGATGATTTCTTTGAGGATGTTTTTCGGCTGGAAAAAGACGTGCGGCGGCTGGCTGATTAGACCATGCCAGATACCAAGCGTGAAAGCCCAGGACATGATGACGACAAACACGAACCCGATACCTAGTAGTAATTTCAACAGCCAAGCCCTCCCTAGCTCATGTTCGTAGGCTGTGGCATTGGTGTAGGTGGTGGCGATGACGTAGTCGTTGCGGGCGGCGATTATCAGATTGAAACTCTCGTACAGGACGGCCAGCACCACTAGTCCGACCAGCGCCCAAAACAGTCCTAGCGTGGCGGTGCTGCCGATTTTATTGTCGGTGGCGGCGCTCAAGGTCTGCGCGAAACTGGCCGTCAGATCGCCGGCGGAGGTTTGGGTGTTGGAAGTCAGAGTTTGTACCAGCTGGTCGCGGCACCAGTACAGCGCCACCAGACAGGCCACCAGCACGCAGTAAGCCAGCTGT
>JBAQZF010000055.1:0-4534 GCA_049790715.1 Saccharimonadales bacterium (SeqCode)
CTACAAAGATCAGATCGCGACCAATGAGGCGTTGCTGCGAAAGGAAAAATTCGCTGGCACTCAGACGCAGATTCAAGACATCAGCAATAGCTTTAAACTGGCCGTCAAAGTTCTCGGCCAAGAAGTACTGTTTTCGCAGCTGCTAAAACAGATCGGCACCGCCATTCCGCCCAATGCCAGCCTGACCGGCCTGACGATCGCCCAAACCCAAGGCGGCATCGACATAGCGGCCATCGCCACCGACTACACCACAGCGACGCAGGTCCAAGTCAACCTGGCTGATCCTGCCAACAAGATTTTTACCAAAGCCGACATCACCAGCATCACCTGCGACACCGCTAACGCTCAAGATCCGCGCTACCCTTGTACGGTCAACATCAGAGCGCTGTTCGCCGCCAATAATCCGTTTTTATTTATCAATAGCAAGACGGCGGTGAATCCATGATTACGAAGCGTTTACACAGCTTGCTGGTTGCCAGCGTGTGCTTACTACTCGCCGCCATGGTCGGCGGCGTTTATGGCGCTAGCGGCCTGCTAACAAAAGAAGCCGGAAAGCTGACCATCCTCAAAGCCAAAAGCCTAGCTCTATCTCAGCAGCAAGTCGCCCTCACCAAAGCTAAAAAAGACATCGCCAAGTACGCCGATTTGCAAAAGATCACCGGAGCAATCGTGCCAGAAGACAAAAACCAGGCCGCGGCCGTTCGCGAAATCGTCAACATCGCCGCCGCCAGCAACATCAATTTAGGCAGCATTAGCTTCCCTGCCTCGACGCTTGGTAATCTGCCGGTCGCCTCAGCGGGCGCTAGCCCAGCAGCCCCTGCTCCGGCAGCCGCGGCTGCCAGCAACTCCAAAGCCAATGGCTTGTCACAGTTGCTACCGGTCAAAAACATCCCTGGCGTCTACGAACTGCTAATCACCGTCCAGAGCGACTCCAACAAGCCGGTGCAATATGATAAATTCATCAGTTTTTTGAGTGCTCTGGAGCACAATCGCCGCACCGCCCAAGTCAGCGCCATCACCATCCAGCCCGCCAAAGACAACCGTAATCTGCTTACTTTCACGCTCAGTCTAAACGAGTACATCAAGCCATGAGCACCAAACAAAACATCAATCTCAAGGTCACTCTGGAGCGATTCGACGGATACCTGCGGCGGCTACGGCCTTATAGTTTTCTGTTTTTCCTAGTATTCGTGATCTTACTCTACGCGTTCGTACTGCTGCGTATAAGTAATCTCAGCAACATGCAGCCCTCCAGCGACGCGGTCACCAGCCAAGTTAAAGCGGCACGCATCCCGCGTATCGACGAATCGGTCGTCCAACAGCTACAATCACTGCAAGACAACAGCGTCAGTGTCAAAACCCTCTTCGACCAGGCTCGCAGCAATCCATTTCAATAAATCGTAAGCCGAGGATACATCCTCTGATCTAGCTATTTTTACTACTCAGTACCAATGTTGACACCATGGTCAGTGGCACCATTTGGATACTGGGTAGTCGGCGTAGGCACATCAGGCATAGGCGCGTCGTAGGGCTGATAGGCGCCGTATGCTGGATCTTGCTGCGGCTGCTGCGGTGGTAAAGGCTGCGGTTGAGCAGGATAGGCTGGCGATTGCGGCGTTTGGAGCTGATCAGGATATGCTGTTGGCGGCTCTGGTTGCGGCTGAGATGGTTGCGGCGACGCGTAACCTACCTCTGGCGCGGCTGGCTGCTCATAGTATGGCGGTTGTTTGCCACCATGATGCCCCTGCTCGAAGACTTCGCGGGCCGCTAGTATTTTCTGCGCGTACAAGGTAGGATTTGGACAGTACAGAAACATAAACTTGCTGCGCTCGCCAGCGGTCTCGGCTTTGAGCACGCCAAAGTTAAACATCTGCGCCAGGATACCTTTTTTCTCAGCCGTCACGTCTTCGAGGTTGCCAAGTGACAGCTGGCTAGACTGTTTATTAAATAGGCTAGTCTGGGCTATTTGAGTGATGCTATCGCTAGTCACCACCCAGCGATTACCCCAGTACACGATATTTGATATAAAAGTAAAGATCAGCGCCAGCACCGCGAAGACAAAGAAAGCCAGGCCGCCCAGAGTCATCACCTGATCGTGGTTCTGGCTATCAACCAGACCCGGAGCTACGACCAGCCCGATGACGGCAATTAAAATGAGAAATAGTCCGGCGCCAAAGAAAATCCCCAATATGCCAATCGGATGACGCTTAATCTCGCAAATAACCTGCTCACCCGGCTGCATGACGGCTAACGGATTACGTGGCAACGGCTGACTGGCATCTGCCTGAGGAGGGTCTTGCGGATACATAGGCTTTTATTATACCTCTCCGGCCAATCTAACGAAAGAAGCGTTATAGCAGCTCAGATTGTTTGCTATCACCGCGCGGCTTTTTACCAAGATGTTTATACGTCTTATGCGTAGCCTTGCGACCGCGCGGCGTGCGTTCCAGCAAGCCAATCTGCATCAGATACGGCTCGTAAAAATCTTCGATAGTCCCCCGCTCTTCCGCCGTTAATGCCGCCAGCGTCTCCACGCCGACCGGCCCGCCATCATAATTTTCGATAATCGCTACCAGCAGCGCGCGGTCAGCCGTATCAAGCCCCAGCTCATCGATGTCCAGTAATTCCAGCGCCTTAAAACTCAATTGCGTATCGATGATGCCATCACCATTCACGTCGGCATAGTCACGTACTCGCTTGAGCAGCCTATTGGCGATACGCGGCGTCAAGCGCGAACGTTTTGCCAGCTCAGTCGCGGCCGGCGTATCGATTTTAACTTTGAGAATAGTGGCTGCCCGCTCGATAATCTGCCGAATTTCCTCTGGTTGATAAAATTCCAGCCGATGAATCATGCCGAAGCGATCACGCAGTGGCGCCGCCAGTGATCCAGTACGCGTCGTAGCGCCGATAATGGTAAATTTTGGCAAATCAAGCCTGAGACTCCGCGCCGACGGTCCCTTGCCCAGCATAATATCCAGCTTGAAATCTTCCATGGCGCTATACAGTACTTCTTCGACCGTTCGGTTCAAGCGATGGATTTCGTCAATAAATAAAATGTCGCCGTCATTGAGGTTGGTGAGCAAGCTAGCCAAATCCCCTGCTCGCTCGATGGCCGGTCCGCTCGTCACTCTAATCTGCGCGCCCATTTCATTGGCGATGACGCTGGCCATAGTGGTCTTGCCCAGCCCCGGCGGCCCATGCAGCAGCACGTGATCCAGCGGCTCACCCCGCTTTTTAGCCGCGTCGATAGCCAGCTGAATATTTTTTTTCAATCGCTCCTGACCGATGTAATTAGCAAAATCCCGCGGCCTGAGCGTCACCTCTAGCTCGACTTCCTGCGGCTCTTCATCCGCGACCCCAGCATTCACAATCCGATCAATCATGCGTTTCCTTTCAATGCTTGCTTAATGCGGTCTTCTGTGGGTAATTTAGGATCGATTTTTTGGAGGGCGGTGGCAGCGTCCTGGGTGGAATAGCCGAGAGCGACCAGGGCTTCGACGGCTTCATCTTGTAATAAATTATCTTCGGCTTGCAGGAGGCCGGTTGACTCTAGGTCAACTCCGACCAGGCCGACTTTATCTTTGAGCTCTACGACGACGCGTTCGGCGACGCGTTTGCCGACGCCGTTGGCCTGCTGGATGAATTTGACGTCTCCAGAGGCAATGGCTCGCCGTACTTCTGTAGCGGTGCCAATACTTAACATGTTAAGTGCCATTTTGGGGCCGATACCGGTGACACCCAGCAACTGCTCAAACAGATTCTGGGTATCACGCCTCAAAAAACCAAACAGATCATGCGCCTGCTCGCGCACGTGTTCGTAAATGTAGACTTTCGCCGCTTCGCCACCGACTAATCTGCCATGGTCTTCGGCGGTCACGTACAAACCGTAGCCGACACCTTGCACGTCGAGCACGACCACGTCGGCCAGCTTTTCGCTTACTACTCCAGAAAGTGTCGCAATCATCAGATACAGTATCTCATAGTCACGTGCTACGAGTCACGCTAATAGAGAATGGAACAAACTACTCAAAAACAAATGTAGAAAAGACTATAGTGTTGGTGCTGCGCCGCTTGGATCAGCTGGCTGCTCAGGCGCAGCTGGTGCTTCCCCGCCCAGTGGCTCCTCCGGTGCTGCTGGAGGGTCAGCTGGGGGTACTGATGATGGGAAGCCAGGGTCAGCTGGCGGCGTAGATGGCACTGGTGGCTCAGATGGCGGTACTGATTGTCCGGGCACTGGCGCGCCTCCGTTTGGATCTGGTTGGGTAGTGTTGTCTTCTGGGGGCATGTTCGTTCTCCTCGTTTTTATGTAACCTTGATAGCTTCACTGTAACACATAAAATCATTAGCGCAAACGCATTGTCATACTGTGGGTGATGGCCGCGGCTAGCGCGTCGGCGCAATCATCAGGTTTTGGCACGTCTTTGAGCTGCAAAATCACCCGTACCATCTCTTGTATCTGCTTCTTTTCGGCCTTGCCGTAGCCAGTGAGCGCTTGTTTGATCTCTTGTGGAGTATATTCAGATATTTCTAGCCC
>JBAQZF010000056.1:0-3069 GCA_049790715.1 Saccharimonadales bacterium (SeqCode)
TTGAGAGTCAAGTGCTTTCACGAGCTTCTTGACAATTAACTGTTGTAAAATTATTAAATTTATGCTACAATAATATAGTTTTGTCGAGACAATTTGCCTCCAAAGCACCTTTACAAGTAGAGTAGAAATTCCGAGCTGAGGAGATACCATATGTCCACCGCAGGATTCATTTTCCTGATCGTCATCTGGATTATATTTGGCTGCATCGCCTATTTCTATAGCCAACATCCCTATAGATGGGCCAAGAAGTGGAGCATCGTGTTCGCGCTTGGTGGTCCTATAACCGCCTTGGTCGCCATGATCGATGTATTTGAGCATACCTCCATGGGAGGTGCCTATACTCGAGACTGGAAGAAACAAGCGGCACAAGACCCAACCATCAAAGTTGTCAGTTGGCGAGAGCTTTCAGGCGAGTCACATCTTTCAAGAACGCAACTTCTTTTGCGCGCTATAGTCACAGGCGCAAGTACCATAATGCTGTTTCGCGGCATCGTGACCTGGTGTCACACCTTGAGCAGCGGACATGGTCTGACGCACACACTGTCGGGTTATTCTGATTTGATATGCGTGGCGTTCGTCCTGGCTAGTTTCATCGCCTATTTTGCTCAGGTAGTCATCCTCTACGCGCACATCAGAGAACCAGACATGAGTAATTGGCTCTTTTTCGGAAGAGGATTTGTAACTGCCGTCTTCCTCTATCCGCTGATACTCAGTGCTATCTCGATGATCCCAGGTATGGTTTATCGAATCGTACGAAATATCGGCTAGAAGGGCTACGCCCAGAAGACAGAGAACAACGCGGCAAGTCCGCATTGGTGAGCAACCGCTCTTTATCTCTTTCGCCCTTGCTCATTTCTACTCTACTTTTTCGCTCCACAAATGCGTATTTGTGCTGATGAGTCCTGGGGAGGACGAAAGCGAAATGAACGTTCCTGAAAACCCCCATGGTAGACTGAGATTATGAAGTTTATGATTTTCCTGGGCGTCACTATCGTTGGCACCGTCGGCGGCTGGGTCGGCGCGGCACTTGATCATGGTAACTGGTTCGGCCTCTGGAGTATCTTGCTGGGTACCGTTGGCTCGTTTGTCGGCGTCTGGGTCGGCTATAAAGCTGGCCAGTATTTTAACTAATAATGCTTACAGAGCAGGTAATGATCTGACAAGCTCCCATAAAGCTTGGCAGTCATTTTGTACGTCTGTGCCTCCCATCGGACCAATACGATGATCCATAGAGTCATATGCATCGGCAATTTCTATAATTTGAGTGCGTAGCTCTCTTCGTAGCGCAAGCGAATCCACAAGACAGCCTTTTTCATTGGCCAACCTCAGAGCAGCGCGCCCTATCGGGGTAGCAGTGCAACCATTAATCAAACTTTCTGGTGCTTTTGGTTGTGCTCTATTTCTTTCCATAACTATAGCCTCCTCAATAAAATCATATAGTAAGCCCACTTAAAAACAAATTATAGAGACTTTTGAAAGTTATAACCATATAGTTGTTGCAATAAAAGCCTAATTGCGCTTAAGTGTAGTACGTTATGGCGAAAAATTTAGTTATCGTAGAGAGCCCAGCCAAGGCTAAAACTATCGAAAAATTCCTCGGTAAGGACTACTCCGTAAAGAGTAGTTTTGGCCATGTCCGCGATTTGCCAAAAAAGGGCCTCAATATCGACATCGAGAAGAATTTCGCGCCAAAATACGAAGTTAGTCCCGACAAGAAGAAAGTCATAGCCGAGCTCAAAAAAGCCGCTGCCGGCAGCGAAGTATGGCTGGCAAGCGACGAAGACCGCGAAGGAGAGGCTATCGCCTGGCATCTCACACAGGCGCTCAAGCTTGATCCGGCCAAAACCAAACGCATTGTCTTCCATGAGATCACTAAAACGGCCATCGAAGCGGCCATCAAAAACCCACGTGTCGTCGATGTCAAACTAGTTGATGCTCAACAAGCTCGCCGCGTCTTGGATCGTCTCGTAGGTTACGAATTATCACCAGTCCTGTGGAAAAAAGTACGAACAGGGCTGAGCGCTGGCCGCGTGCAATCTGTCGCCGTTCGTCTGATCGTCGAGCGCGAGCGTGAAATCCGCGATTTCACCGCTGAAAGCTCATTTAAAGTCACTGCCGTATTTCTAGCTGATGGCGAGGAGATAGCTGCCGAACTCCAGACCAAATTATCAGATGTCCAAACCGCTCAAACGTGGTTAGAAAAAGTTGTCGATGCCAACTACAAAGTCACTAATATCGAACAAAAACCAGCCAGTCGCAGTCCAGGCGCGCCGTTTATCACCAGCACGCTACAACAAGAAGCCAGTCGCCGGCTCGGTTACAGCGTCCGTCAGACCATGACGCTGGCCCAGCGCCTGTACGAAGCCGGTCATATCACCTATATGCGTACCGACAGCACCACATTATCCGGTCTAGCCATTGGCGCGGCTGAGAAGTACATCAAAGTGACCTACGGGGACGATTATCACCAGGTCCGCCAGTATAAAACTAAGAACCAAAGCGCTCAAGAAGCTCACGAAGCCATTCGACCAACCGCGTTTACTAAAACTGCCGCGGGTGACGACGATCAGCAAAAAAAGCTCTATCAGCTCATCTGGCAGCGAGCCCTGGCTTCTCAAATGAGCCCAGCTAAACTAGAACGTACTGAAGTAACGATCGACGTGAGTACGCAGCCAGAGAAATTCATCGCCAAAGGCGAAATCCTGCGTTTCGACGGCTTCATGAAGGTCTACGGTGGCACTAAGGACGACACTTTGCTACCAGCGGTCAAAACCGGTCAAAAACTCGATATGCAGTCCATGGCCGCCACCGAGACCTTTAGCCGCGGCCCAGCCCGCTACTCTGAAGCCACGCTGGTACGCAAGCTCGAAGAACTGGGTATCGGTCGTCCGAGTACCTACGCGCCAACCATTTCCACCGTTCAAACGCGCGGCTACGTTGAAAAGAACGATTTAGAAGGCACTGAACGCGAAATTACCGAAGTAACACTCGAAAAAGGCAAGATTGAGACTAGTAAATCCACCGTTATCACCGGTGCCGACAGGGGTAAACTCCTTCCGACTGGCATCG
>JBAQZF010000057.1:0-4950 GCA_049790715.1 Saccharimonadales bacterium (SeqCode)
TCAGACCAATACCTAAGCTTCTAGCCAAGGGATTGAGGGGAAAGACCTTCAGCCAGTCGCGCAACAGATAGGCGATACCAGTAGCCGCTGCCAGATACAGCAGCGGTACGAGCAAACTCAAGCTGACTGGCCCGCCGAGTCCGACCAACACCGCGCCGATCAGGAAGAAACCGCCTAGCAAGCGGCTGCGAGCGGCCCGCCAATTTCGCGCGTAGAAATAGATACCGAGCAGACAGACGGCGAGCGTGAAAATATCCAGTAGCGGCGCTCTGCCCAGCCACAAATCAGGATACTGCGGCCCGCGAATGAACAGATGGACAAAGACCGCGGCGAAGTGTTTGAGCAACGTTAGTGGCGCGGCCAGATGAGGCGGTAAGCCCAGCCAGGTTTTGAGCGCGCCAGGCCGCGTGAGATGAGTTATCAGTAGCGGCAGCCAGATGAGTCCGGCTAGTAGATAAAGCAGTCGTTGCCACCACGCCGCGAAGTGCTGCCAGCCACTCTTGAACGCCTTGCGCTGGACATATACGCTATACAAAATCAGCCAGATGACACCTGGTGTGTATAGCAACGCTCCCCAGATCAACATGCTGCCGTAGAACGTGACAGCTCGTACCTCGCGCCGTTGCAACGCCACGTATACTAGTAGCAACGCTGGGATAGTCAACAGATACAGCACGTCGAAACTGGCTAGGCGACTGACGTGCAGTACCCAAGCGCTGGTGGCAAACAAACTGGTAGCCAAAACAGCGGTGCGAGCACCATGCCACAGGCGCAGTACGGCGGCGAAAATCACGATCGTTAGGCCGCCAAAGACGGCGTTGGGCAGTCTAGTGAGCGTCTGGCCGAAGTGGTGAGGGATAAAAAACACTGCCGAGCGCACCAGCTCTAGCGGTAGATAGAATGGTTGATGATAGATGCCATGCCAGCCAACAGGGGTGATACTGGTGGCGTACTCCTTGGCGCTCAGCCCGTCGACTAGCGAGCCGAGACGATAGAGCAATAAAAAACCTACGGCTACTATTCCACTGACGGCGAACAGTAAAAACCTCTGATGGTGGCGGGCGTAGCTACGGATTTTTTTCATGAGTCTGCTTTATTATACCTGCTACCGTCCACTAACCCGACTTAATTTTCAAACGGATTGTCGCGGCGGGTGGCGACGGAGCGGAAGCGCTGTTTTTCAAAATCGGTATACATTTCCACGTTGCCGATAGGACCGTTACGATGTTTCTTAATTAGCAGGTCGGCCAGGTTTTTGCGGTCGGTTTCGGGGTTGTAGTATTCTTCGCGGTAGATGAAAGCCACGACGTCGGCGTCTTGCTCGATGGAGCCAGATTCGCGCAGATCGGCCAGCTGGGGGATTTGCGGGTTGCGGCTCTCGACAGAGCGACTCAGTTGGCTGAGTGCCAACACCGGTACATTGAGCTCGCGGGCCACGCCTTTGAGCCCTCGGGAAATCTCGGATATCTCTTGGACGCGGTTGCTATCACCCCCAAACCGGCTGCCGCCGCTCATTAGTTGCAGATAGTCGACGATAATGAGTCCTAGCGGGCGCTGGTGGGCTTCGCGGCGGGCTTTGGTACGTAAGTCACTAACGGTGATACTAGGGGTGTCGTCGATAAAAATCGGGGCTTCGCTGAGCGTGCCCATGGCTTGGCCGATTTTTTCGAAGTCGGCGTCGGTGAGGTTGCCGGTGCGCAGCGCCCAGGCGTTGACGCCGGATTCCATGGCTAGCAATCTGTCGACCAGCTGCTCTTTGCTCATTTCCAGGCTGAAAAGCAAGACTGACTGGTTGGACTGGACGGCCACGTTGTGGGCAAAGTTGAGGGCCAAGGCGCTTTTGCCCATCGATGGGCGGGCGGCCAAGACGATCAGGTCAGAGGGCTGAAAACCAGCTAATTTATCGTCGATGTCCTTGAAACCAGTGGGCACGCCGCGGATCTTTTGCTTGTCTTTGTGCAGGTCGTCGAGCCGGTCGAAGCTCTCGGCTAGGATGGCTTCGATGCTAATGAGGTTTTGCTTGACGTGCTGCTGACTGACGTCAAACAGTTTGGTTTCGGCTTCTTCGATCAGTTCGCGCAGCTGTTTGGATTCGTCATAGCCGAGACTGGTGATCTCTTTGGAGGCGCTGATCAGGCGGCGGCGCATGGCTTTTTGGGTGACGATATCGGCGTACTGTTCGACGTGGGCGGCGGTCGGCACGAAATTGGTTAGCTCAGTCAGGTAGCCTGGGCCGCCGATGCTGTCGAGGTAGCCGTTATTTTTCAAGCGGTCAGACAGCGTTAGCACGTCGATGGCGTGGCGCTGTTCGTACAGCTGATTGATGGCTTCGTAAATCTTTTGGTGGCGGGCCTCAAAGAAGTCGGCAGCGCTCAGTGAATCGGCGATTTTGACGATAGCGTCTGCGTCAATCAGTAGCGCGCCGAGCAAACTGGCTTCAGCTTCGGTGTTTTGCGGTGGCTGTCCGGCAGCGGCCGTAGGTTGCATAGTATCTTTCCCTCTAACTTATGATTCTAGCAGCTCGCCGCCGCCGAAGATATTGCTTACGGTTGTCAGATTGCCGGTTGGCGGCTGTTTGTCTGCTTGGAGGGCTGTTTTGGGCGCTTTGGCGGCCTTATCGACCACGCATGACACCGTAATAGTTTGACCAGTCAAAGCGTGGATAGTGTCGGCTAACAATTTGCGATTGGCTGTTTCGTTGATACGTTTTTGATGAAAGCCAAAGCTAAAGCTCAATTGCAGCGTTCCGTCATCGAGAAACTCCGGCTGGGCCATTCGAACGACGCTATAGAGAGTGTTGTGTTTTTGTTTCAAGGCTTGGAGTATGTCGGGCCACAGAGCGGCGTCAAACGGGGCGTTGCCGGATTTTGGAGCGGGTTGGTCGGTTACTTTTTTGGTTGGTGCCTGCTGTTTGGCGGCGGGTGTGTGCTCGGTTGGCTTCGGTGTTGGGGGTTTTTGTGGCGCTGTTTTGACTGGTGTTGGTGTTGGCGGTGGTTCGGGCGGCTTGTCAGCGGGTTTTCTCGGCTGGCTATCAGGTAGTGGTCGCGTAGGCGGGTCAACAGTGGTAGATGACACTAATCGCAGCAGGCTGATTTCCAAAAAGCGCTCCGGGCCATAGGCCGCCGGTACGCCGACGAGGGCGTCGAGGAGCCGCAGGGTTTGTTGATAGTCTAGTGCCAGATCACCGCTTATTAACTGGTCTCGGAGTAGTCGTCCTAATTGCTTGGCGATGGCCGCGGCCTGGTGGCCTTGGTCGTACAAGGCTGTCAATCGCGTCAGTACCACCGCTGGCGATGTGTCACCGACGAGTGATCGTAGCAGCTCCTGGATGGCCTCTGACGAAGGGATGCCCAGCAGGCGTTGTACGGCGGCGGCATCCAGATCTTGATCGTTACTACTGGCCTGATCGAGCATGCTGATGCTGTCGCGAAAACTACCCTCGCCATGCTCGGCCAACAATCGCAGAGCTTCATCAGTGACTGTGATCTTTTCCTCTTGGGCAATTTGCCTGAGGTGAGCGACGACTTTCGCTGGTTCGACTGGCTTGAAGGTAAAGCGCTGGGTGCGGCTGACGATGGTTTCCGGCAGTTTATGGGCGTCGGTGGTGGCCAAGATGAACACCACGTGCGCTGGCGGCTCTTCCAGCGTTTTGAGCAGGGCATTGAAAGCTTCGCGGGTCAGCATGTGGACTTCGTCGATGATGTAGACTTTGTATTGAGCGCTAGTTGGCGCCACGTAGACTTTTTCGCGCAGCTCTCGGATTTCATCGATTCGCCGGTTGCTGGCGGCGTCGATTTCGATGATGTCCAGATGGGCGCTATCATCGGCGTAGGGCAATTGGTTGATCTCGTGCGCCAAGATGCGGGCAATCGAGGTCTTGCCGACGCCGCGCGGCCCCGTAAACAGATAGGCGTGGCTAATCCGCCCCTGTTTGAGCGCCCGCGTGAGCGTCTGCGTAATGTGCTCCTGCCCAACGATTTCAGACAGACTCTTAGACCGGTGTTTGCGATATAGCGCTTGCCCCATAGACTTACTAGTATACTCGTTTGGAGGCTAGCGAAGCGTTGTGCTTATTGCTAAAGTTTTATAAAGCGGCTTCGAGGGCGGCCCCAAAACCAGTCCGCTGGACTGTTTTGTATACTCGAGGGAACCCTCACTTCTGACTACAAGGCTGCTTCTAATGCGGCCCATTCAGCGGTGTCATCGTCTTCGGGGACATTGACGCTGACTTGGTCGCCTGGCTTGGCTTTGAAATAGGTTACGCTGGCTAGCAGCACGCGGAGTTTTTTACCGTTGACATCGACAAAATAGTGGCCATTTTCCAGGATCAGCGTGCCAACTAGCTGTTTGCGCGGTATGGGGCCGATCTGTTTGTAGAGAAAGGCTCCGTCCTCGGCGATGGTCAATTTCAGAATATCACCCTGGACGAGCTTGGATTTACTAGCGTAATTAGCCGGCACTGGATAGGTTTTGCTGTCCGAGCCAACCATGTTTTGGCCGTCAAAAACACCTTCGATCACCTTGCCCAGCGTCTCTTCGCGGACGATCGGCTGCACCCTCTCGTCATCACCAACCAAGCTGATTAACAGCTCGGTGGCCGCGGCGAGATTCGTCTCCGCTTCTTGTATCAAGGCTCGTAGGCGTTTTATTTGTTTGTCTGGTACGTCTGGCATAGTGTCTGTCTCTCTCGCAGTGTTTATATAGGTACACGCTCCCCCTAAAAATACCACGAACCCCCACTCAAGTCAAAACCTCCTAGCAAGCTGTGGATAAGTGACAAGTGTGTAGTCAAGACACGTATCTATATCCCGGAGGGCACCTGTCCGCGTGCTACAATAAAATTGTCTTAAGCTAACGGCGGTTTTTTATTTAAAGCCGTACGGATCGTGCCGATAATGGGCATCCGTACGAAATCAGTTAGGTACAATCCAGCTGTTGGCTTAAGACACC
>JBAQZF010000058.1:0-2867 GCA_049790715.1 Saccharimonadales bacterium (SeqCode)
CATCAAGTGGACAGCCGGCTCACCCGTACAACCACAGTAATCGAAACGGCAATTCGAAAGCTGACCATCATAATAACGCACCGCTTTGATGGCCGAGCCGCCAGCCCGATAAAAATTAATCCGATCGAGGTGGACAAACTGGGCATAATACAGGCGCAAAAACGGCTGTGTCCAGGTGCCGACACCTCGTGTGGAGCTACTAAAGGTGAGATCTGATAACGTGGCGTTCTTGAACATCTGGGTGTCAGAATCACCGGTGCCGGAGATATCAAAAGTGATAACATTGGCGGTTCTCATCAAAATGGTCGCGCCTTTGCCGGCGCCATGTATGTGTACACGAGGGCTGGTACTTGGTACCGTAATAGTAGAACCGATATTATAAGTGCCGGCAGGAAACCAGACTTCAGCGCCGCTGGCACTCAGGCCGTCGGGGTTCAGGACAGAGACGGCATTAAAAGCGGCCTGGATGGCCGTGCTATCGTCGGTACTGCCATCGCCCAGTGCGCCGTAGTCTTTCACGTTAATTAGTAAATCGCCCTTGTGAACAGCGTTGGCATCAGTGCTCCCGCCGGCAGCCCACTTCACTCCGGCAGTTTGAGTAGAATCGGCGGTGAGCACTAGGCCATTAGCGCCGATGCCAACTCGAGCTACCGTCGCGTTACTAGTGGCTGCGATGATATCACCATTGGTCGTAACGATGTTGGTATGCACCACCGCCGTATCATTAGCCTTAGCAGCCAACCCTGGTACCGTAGGACTAGCGGCAGTACCACTAAGATCACCTGTTAGTTGTACTACGCCTTTAGTACTAGCATCAGCATCAGGTACTGAACCTTGAGTAGGAATATTACTACTAGGCACCTTACCAGACGAGTCCAGCGGGGCGTAGCCGTTGGGTTGACCTTTGTTGGAAATCGGTTGGTACCCCGATAGCGTCGAGCCGCTGCCAGTTAGTAAGGCGCCGCTATCATCATGCTCCACTGCCAGGAAATCGTTCAGGATAGACCCCCAGGTACCAGAGTCTTGACCAACGATAGGTTTACGAGCCATGTTTGT
Organism: Saccharimonadales bacterium (SeqCode); assembly: GCA_049790715.1. Lineage (GTDB taxonomy): Bacteria > Patescibacteriota > Saccharimonadia > Saccharimonadales > UBA4665 > JBAQZF01. The sequence goes on from JBAQZF010000058.1 coordinate 1,057, forward strand.
TACCTCTTATGATTTAAGTCTATAGACGGCTAACGAGCCTGTCAAGAAATTATCTCTCTAGTCAAACAAGCAGTCTCAGCCCGCGAGAAATCAGACATTTAGACTTGTAAAACCACTTATGCTCCTATATAGTACATTCGTAGACGTTTATTTAAGAACGGAGGGAATATGTTTGGTTTAGGTTTACCGGAACTCGTTATTATCTTGGTAATATTGCTTTTGCTATTTGGAGCTGCTCGTTTGCCAAAGCTGGCCCGCAGCGTCGGTGAATCGGCTGGAGAACTGCAAAAAGGTTTTCAAGCTGGCGTAGACAAGAAGTCTACTGAAACCAAAAAAGACGAAAAAACTCAAGAACCCCAGCATCAGAATTAATTAAGTTTAGGCGAGGTCCGCTATGAATAGTGCCAAGGACGCCAGCACTATTCACAAACCATTCGTAGAACACGTGCATGAGCTCAGGAAACGGCTCATGTGGGTGGTGCTATTCGTGACGATTTTTGGTGGCGCGGCTTACAGCGTGCACCAACGCCTGCTGAATATTCTCCAGAAACCGCTCGGGCAAACGCTCTACTACACCTCGCCCACCGGTGGTTTTAGCTTTCTGTTTAAGGTCTGTTTGGTAGCCGGCTTTATATTGGCTCTGCCGGTCGTGCTATATCATCTCTTTGAGTTTATGGGCCCGCTGCTGAAGCGCAAAGCCCGCTTTATCATCGTCAAATACACGCTCTGCTCGTTTCTGCTGGCCTATGCCGGTATGCTATTCGCCTATTTTGTCAGCTTGCCGGCCGCGCTGCACTTTTTGACCAGGATCGGTGGCACTGGCATCAAATCGCTGATTGGCGTCGACGAGTATTTTAATTTCGCGCTGGCTTACGTCGGTGGTTTCGCGCTGCTTTTCCAGCTGCCGCTAATCGTGCTGTTTATCAATCGTATCAAACCGCTGTCTCCTAAAAAGATGATGAGTACCGAGCGCTACGTCATCGTCATCAGCTTCATCGTCGCCGCCGTCCTGACCCCGACGCCCGATCCGCTCAATCAGACCATCATGGCCCTGCCGATTATCTTGCTCTATCAGGTAAGTATCGGGCTAGTATGGTTTGTCAATCGGCGCTCCAAGCGCAAAGCTGCCACTACGCCTAAAATCGCCGCGCCGCGTGGGCCTGTTCAAAACGCTCTGCCTACTCCTGCCCCGCAGACCGCGGCGCGGATACCTACCCTCGCCCTAGCGTCTGCCGCCAAAGCACAAAAGCCAGCCCTAGCTACCAGGGCTTCCACCAGATACATCAACGATATTCGGCCAGCACACCGACACCGCCCTACCGCGCCGGCCCCAAAACGAAAACCGATACGTTCCAACCGCCCGCCAGTATACGCCGCCTCGCCAGGACCTCGGCGCTTCATCAGCGACATACTAACTGTTCCCTCCCCCGCCCAGCAGTAAATTTTTCGATATGAAAAATTTGTAAAACATCGACCTTTAATCTATAATGACCTCTGTTCTTCGCGATTAAACCCAGAAATTTGAACAGCGCTAGCTGTTTGAATTTCCGAGAGGAACACCGTAGCTGTAGGCCGAAGCTTTTGCCGCCAGGCAAAACGAGGTAGCAGCGTACGGTGTGACGAGGCGGGTGTAGCTCAGTTGGTTAGAGCGTCGGGTTGTGGTTCCGAAGGCCGTGGGTTCGAGCCCCATCATTCGCCCCAATATCTCCACCGGAGATTTATGTAGACACGAACAAAGTGTCACAAGTGAGACTAAAGAAGCTCAGCGCGAGTCTCTTTTTTTAGCTGGTATAGTTGTATTAGATATGAAC
>JBAQZF010000059.1:0-6610 GCA_049790715.1 Saccharimonadales bacterium (SeqCode)
GCTACATACACAGATGGCCGACTTGCTGGCCAGCTACTTTGAGGGCAATGAAAAGCCGGGCGTGCGGTTTTTTCAGGGAAAATCGGAAGTACAGCAGGCCTACGAAGAGCAAACCGAAGAAGGCAAACCAGTGTATATGATCCGGCCATCATTTGAAAAAGATCTACTCGACTATAAATACCTGAGCGCATTGCGGCATGAACAGCGACGCAAGGGTGTTTGGCGGCACGCTATCACCCCTGACCAGAAAGGCGCGCCAAAGAACTACAAGGAGAGTGATCCATATATGCTCGTTGATCGCACTTGGATCGAGAAAGGTGAATACACAGCTCCGGTAGAGTGGGCGGCATACGGTAATAAACTCAGTATTTACTCATTTGGTAACGAAGCTATGGCAATGACCATTGACAGCCCGCAGGTCGCTGAAGCCTTTCGGCAGCTGTTTGGCATGCTGACAAAACGTATCGTTAAGGATGAAGGCTATATTGAGCTACCAAAGCAGGCTGATTATATTGCTTCAACCGCGGAACAGCTGAATAACAAAACAAGATTATAGCCGACAATTCATATAGTAAAGATTAATGGCCTGTTCCGTTCTCGAAAGCAAGTTCATCTTGTACAATGTTGAGGATGCAAAGTAAAAAAGTTATTACGCTGGTTGGTATGCCTGGCGCGGGTAAAAGTTTCTGCGTAGATCACCTCAAAGACAAAGGTCTACCCTCTGTTTACTTTGGTGGTATTACGCTAGAAGAAGTAAAGAAACGCGGATTGGACGTAAATGCGGAGAATGAAAAGTTCGTGCGCGAAGATATCCGCAAGCAAGAAGGCAAAGACGCCTATGCTAAACGTATAGTTGTGCAAATCAATGAGTTCTTTGCACAAGGTAACGATGCCGTAGTGGCAGACGGCTTATACAGCTGGAGCGAATATAAAGTCTTTAAAGAAACGTTTGGTAACAACGCCGTTATTATTGCTATCGCCGCTCCCCGATACTTACGTCATGAGCGTCTAGCAAATAGGCACATTCGACCTCTGACCGATGAAGAAGTTACGGCTCGTGAGTATGCCGAGATTGAGAACATTGAAAAAGGCGGCCCAATAGCAAATGCGGATTACACTATAGTCAACGACGGTAGTTCTGAGGAATTACTGCAGGCCCTTGATAACGTTCTTGCTCAAGCTGGCATAAAACTATAGCTGAGCACGCCTACTTGATGTAGTCATGAAGTTTGCGGGCGTCGCGGTGTTTGCGGAGCTTAGCGAGAGCCTTGGCTTCTATCTGGCGGATGCGTTCGCGGGTGACGCTGAATTCCTGGCCGACTTCCTCAAGCGTGTGGCTTTTGCCGTCTTCTAGGCCGAAGCGGAGTTTCAAGATCTTTTGTTCGCGTTCGGTGAGGGCGCCAAGCATGTCTTTGACCTGTTCTTTGAGTAGTTGGCCGGTGGCTGATTCCTCGGGCGACACAGTGTCTTCGTCTTCGATGAAGTCGGCTAGCACGCTGTCTTCTTCGTCGTCTCGAATCGAGGCGTCCAGCGATGAAATATCCTGCTTGATTTTCATGATGTGCTCGACTTTGTCGACGTCGATTTCCATTTCTTTGGCGATTTCGTCGTTGGTCGGCTCGCGGTTCATTTCCTGTGTCAAACGGCGTTGGGTACGGAGTAATTTATTGATGGTTTCGACCATGTGGACAGGGATACGAATGGTGCGGGCTTGGTCGGCGATAGCGCGGGTGATAGCCTGGCGGATCCACCAGGTGGCGTACGTGGAGAATTTGAAGCCTTTGTCAGGGTCAAACTTCTCGACGGCGCGGAGCAAGCCAGTGTTGCCTTCCTGAATCAGGTCGAGCAGGTCTAAGCCGCGGCCGACGTAGCGCTTAGCGATCGAGACTACCAGGCGCATATTGGCTTCGGCCATCTGGTCTTTGGCCTCTTTGTCGCCAGCGACGACACGCTGGGCTAGGGCTAATTCTTCCTGGGCGTTCAGCAGCGGAATCTTGCCGATTTCACGCAGATACAGACGGACTGAGTCGTCAGCCACGTCGTCGTCCAGATAGACCGGCACGTTAGTCGGCTCTTCCTCTTCGGCCTCTTCCTCTTCGGCCCAGTCGCTGGTAAATTTCGTGGCGTCTGGACCAGCGGCGGTGATCTCGATGTTCAGATCGGCCAGCTCGGTGTATAGCGCGTCGAGCGCTTCGGCGTTCTCGGCCGTTTCGGGGAACACCGCGAAGATGTCGCGCTGGGCGATATGTTTGTCTTTTTTAGCTTTTTCAACTAATTCTTTTCTCTGTTGATCGATGTTTGGCTGTTCGTCAGCCGGTTTGCTAGCTTTGGCTTTGGCCATGGGCCGCTCCTTTCACTTGATTGAGTAACGCGTCGTACTTTTTGGCTTGGCCGAGTAAGTCTTGGGTCGCTGCTTGGTCGGAAGTCTCCATGGCGTCGGCTAGTTTCGCTTTTTGAGTTTTTACAAATTGTTCTACCAATCGTGCCTGCAATCGAGCGGCTTCGTAATGAAGCTCGTTGAGCTCGAGGCCCTGGTAGAGTTCCTCATAGAGTAATGCTTCTATTTTAACATAATCTCCCAGACTTTGCACCACTTTACTGGACTTGCCGTCGAAGTCAGGGTTCGATTTTAGAAACTCGAGTAGAGCCTTACCGGTATCGGTGTAGAGCATTTCAGGCGTGATTAGATCGAGAAATTCACGTAGCGTCAGGCGCGTTAGCATCAGACTGAGAAAATTATCCTGAGTTTTTTGGTTTTCGATAGCCATTTTGTCTAGTTTTGCCGGTTCGATTTTGGCCTTGCGGCGGCGCGGATTAGGATCCGGCCCGCTAGTTTTCTGAAATTTTTGACCCAGCGCCTCCACGCTCACCCCGATCTTATCAGCGATAGCGTTCAAATAATGATCCTGCTCCACCGCGTCCGACAAACCGCGTACGATTGGCAGCAGCACGTCGCTAAACTGCCGTTTGCCTTGCGCCGAACTCGTATCCAATAGATTTTCGTAGCGCTCCATCAGCCAATCCAACGCATATTGATGTTTTTCGATAGCTGCTCGCCACAAAGCGGGATCTTCTTGAATTAGCTCATCGGGATCTTTGCCGCTGGGAATGTCGATAACGCTCAGATTAACTTTTACCCGACTGGCAATCGGAATTGCCCGCTCAGTGGCCGCCAGACCAGCTTTGTCAGCGTCAAAGCTCAGGCGAATATCACCCGTAAAACGACTCAAAGCCTTCAACTGCGGCTCAGTCAACGCCGTTCCAGCTGTCGCCACCGTCTGCCGCACGCCGACCTGATGGCTGGCGATGACGTCCAAATTACCCTCGACCAGCACCGCGAACTGGCCTTTGCGAATCGACTCTTTGGCCAGGTGCAGCCCGTAGACATGACGGCTTTTGTCGTAGAGCGCCGTTTGCGGCGTATTGATGTATTTGGGCGCGTTTGGATCATCGTCCAGCTGTCGCGCAGTAAAACCAATCACCGCCCCAAAGGCATCCTGCAGCGGAATCATCAGTCGCCCGCGAAACATGTCCTGCGTGCCTCGATACCCCTGCGCGCTCAAGCCAGCTTGCTTGATTTCCACCTCTGTAAATCCTTTACTTCTAGCAAAATCCAGCAGCGCCGAGCCAGTATTCGGCGAATAACCGATCTTCCACTCCAGCGCCGTTTCCTTGCTAAAGCCACGCTTTTTGAAGACATAGGTCAGCACAGATTGATTTTTACTAAATTGCACTTGATAAAATTTTGCCGCCAGCTCCAGCAATGTTTGCAGTCGCTTCTTGTCCGGCCCGTCACGTCGGGTAGTCGAGCGATACTGATCCAAATCCACCCCTGCCTTGCGCGCCAGCAGCTCCAGCGCGCCCTTGAAATCCAGCCCCTCCACTTCCATGACGAAGCTAAACATATTACCACCCTTGCCCGAGCTGAAATCGTGCCAAATCTGCTTCTCCGGACTGACCATAAAGCTCGGTGTCTTCTCGTTACTAAACGGACTCAAGCCGCGATAATTCCGCCCAGCTCGCTTCAGCTGCACGTATTCGGCGATCACGTCCTCGATAGACAACCGATTTTTAACCTCGTCAACCGCATCCATAGTACCCCTATTGTACCCTAGAGAGAGCTTTACCGTTTGCGGGCAGGGTTCTGAATGCCGACAAGCGAAATGACACCGCCCACGATCACCAACCCAGCAATGGTCGCGGTGCCAGCATGAAAGGCCGCGACCGCCGCCTTAGTACCGAGGCACTGAGTATAATCCACGCAGCCATCACTGTGTTCAGCTTGCAGCGGTGTTTGTTGGAGTTTTTCGATGTATGATTTTGGATATATCTGATCCTTGTTCAGTCGGTGCAGCGTCGAGCCAAATTGAGCAGACAGAATAGCGCCGACCATCGCTATAGCTACCAGGCCAGCCACTCTCGAGACCGCGTTATTAACAGCCGAGGCGATACCAGCCTGCTCCCGCGGCACGTCGCCGAGGATGGCTGCCGTCAGCGGTGCCACAGTAATCGACAAGCCGACGCCAAAAACCACAATCGGCCAGAATAATTCATGCCAGTAATCAATCCGAGCTCCGAGAGCTAGCATCATCAAAAAGCCAGTTCCAGCGACCAGCGGCCCGATACCCATGAACAAACGAGGGCCGTACCTGCCCGACAGCGCGCCAAAACGACTGGACAACGAAAACATTATGAGCGTCACCGGCAGCAGCGCCAGACCAGCCCGCAACGCCGAATAGCCAGCCGCCTGCTGCAAAAATACCGTTATCAGAAATGTTCCGGCCGACAGCCCAGCATATATAGCAAAAGTCGCCACATTGCCAACGCTAAAATTCCTGTTTTTAAACAGATACAGCGGCAACATTGGGCGCGACGCGCGGTTTTCATATATCAAAAAAGCCCCGAAAATCAGTAAACCACTTATCAAAGACAAGTAAATCAGCGGGCTGCCCCATCCATAACGCGGCTGCTCGATCAGTGCAAACACCGGACCGCCCAAACCCAACGCGCACAGCACCGCACCGACAAAGTCAACGCGTGTTTGAGCACGTTCGTCCTTGATCGTCCTGAGTTTACTCAGCAGATAGAGTGTTATCGTTATCGGCAGCACGTTAATGGCAAAAATCCAGCGCCAAGAGGCCGCGTCAACCAACGCGCCGCCGACTAGCGGCCCGATGATAAATGAAATCCCCGTCCAAGCCGTCCACGTTCCGATAGCCTTTCCCTCAGCAGATCCCGTAAAATTTGCAATAATCAAAGCCAACGAGCTCGGCACCAGCAGCGCTCCAGCAACACCTTGCATTCCCCGAAAAACGATCAGCCAACCACTCGTCGGCGCCACCGCGCACAACAGCGAAGCCGCCCCAAACCCCAGCAAACCCAGCATCAATATTTTCTTGCGCCCAAACAGATCAGACAACGAACCAGCAATCAGGATTAACGAACCAAGCGCCAGCAAATATGCGTCGACAATCCACTGCTGCGCTGACAAACCGCCGCCTAACTCCCGCTGAATGGTCGGCAAAGCCACGTTGACGATCGAACCATCCAAAAAAGCCACGAAAGAAGCCAAGATGCTGACCGCCAACACCAATCGCTGCCGCCTATTCATAGCCTTAGAATAACAGACAGCTGGTAATCCTCGCTTCACTTACCCAAGACGCATATGGTTTAATGAGACTATGCAGCCAAATTCGCCCTATCCGCCAGAATTACCACAGCCACAAGCCAGTCCACCCCAAGCGCCACCAGCACCACAAGCTTACGGCGCGTCACCCTCCGCAGCGCCGCAAAATCAAAACCCCGGCTCCCATCCCCACGACTACTCATTTATCATGAATCCCGAGACTCCGCGCCGACAGCGCTCATTTTCACTGCCAGGCGCAAGATCCGGCCCGCTGCGCGCCTTATTCGTAGCCGGCGGCCTGTTTGTCCTCTTTATAGTCTTCATCGTTATAAAAGGCGTGCTGTTCAGCGGCGGTGGCAATCTCGAGCCATTTGTCGGCATCGCCCAGCAACAGCAAGAGCTAATCCACCTAGCCACCAATGCCGATGAACAGGACACCTTATCGGCGACCAATAAAAACATCGCTCTCACCACGCAGCTTGCTCTCACCACCGCCCAGTCCGACCTCTTAGCCTACCTCAAGACCAACGGCAAAAAAGTAGGCGACAAAACCCTCAACTTGCAGGTCAGCACCACCATCGATACCCAGCTAACAGATGCCGTCACCACCAACACCTACGACCAAACCTTCCAGCAAATCATGCAAAACAAACTCACCGTCTACCAACAAGCCCTCAAACAAACCTTTCCTCAGACCAAAGGACCCAAAGGCCGCGCCCTCCTCCAAAAGCAATACACCGGCGCCGGACTACTCCTCCAGCAGCTCACTACCCCCAGCAGCTAGTCTCATGCCAAACACTGTCATTCCAGACTCAATCCGGAATCCACGCGAACGCCCCGATCTATCTATCAAGAATACTAGAGAAAATCACTTCGCGCCCGCAACTAACTCATGGCTGTGCCGGATTAACCCCTGCACCTCCTCCCACTCCAGCTGACCAGCCAGCACCAGCGTATTCCAGTGTTTTTTATTCAAATGATACC
>JBAQZF010000060.1:0-3147 GCA_049790715.1 Saccharimonadales bacterium (SeqCode)
ACCAAAGACGCCGGTAAAATCGCTGGCCTGGAAGTCAAGCGTATTATTAACGAGCCAACCGCAGCTGCATTAGCTTACGGTCTCGACAAGGCTGAGAAAAAGGACGAAAAAATCGCTGTCTACGACCTCGGCGGCGGTACCTTTGATGTTTCGATTCTAGAACTTGGTGACGGCGTGTTTGAAGTGAAATCGACCAATGGTGACACCCATCTCGGTGGTGCTGATTTTGACCGCGTGATCATCAACTACTTTGCTGACGAGTTCAAAAAAGAGCATGGCCTAGACATCACCAACGACAATGCCGCTATGCAGCGCCTGCGCGACGAAGCTGAAAAAGCCAAGATCGAGCTATCGACGGCTCAGGAAGTTGATGTTAACTTACCATTCTTGACAGCTGACGCCGAAGGGCCAAAACATTTTGAGCACAAACTGACCCGCGCTAAGCTGGAGAGCTTGGTTGCCGACTTGGTTGATAAAACGGCTGCTCCTTGTGAAAAAGCCCTCAAAGATGCTGGCGTCAAAGCCAGTGAGATCGACGCTGTCGTCCTCGTCGGTGGTATGACTCGTATGCCGGCTGTCCAAGAAAAGGTGCAAAAGATCTTTGGTAAAGAACCAATGAAGGGTGTCAATCCGGACGAGGTCGTGGCTATCGGCGCGGCTATCCAAGGTGGTGTACTGCAAGGTGATGTCAAAGACGTATTGCTCCTAGACGTTACGCCGCTGAGTCTTGGCATTGAAACCATGGGCGGTGTCATGACTAAACTGATTGAGCGTAACACTACCATTCCGACCAGCAAGTCTGAAGTCTTCTCAACAGCTGCCGATAATCAGCCGCAGGTGGAAGTCCACGTTGCCCAAGGTGAGCGCGATATGATTGAAGGCAATAAGTCGCTCGGCCGATTTATCCTTGATGGTATCCCACCTGCGCCACGCGGCATCCCGCAGATCGAAGTAACCTTTAACATCGATGCTAACGGTATCTTGAACGTGACCGCCAAAGACAAAGGCAGCGGCAAAGAGCAGAGTATCACTATCAGTGGTTCTGGCAATCTCGACAAAACCGAGGTCGAAAAAATGGCCAAAGAAGCCGAAGCCCACGCCGACGAAGACAAGGCCAAAAAAGAACTCGTCGAAGCTCGCAATGTACTTGATGGTGCCGTTTACCAGGCTGAAAAACTTAAAAAGGATAGTGGCGATAAGATTGCTGAAGATGACATGAAAACGCTCGATGAAGCCATCGAAGCTGCCAAAAAAGTCGTGTCCTATGAAAAGGCCGATAAAGAAGCGTTGGAAAACGCCGCCAAAGAACTCAACGACAAACTGATGCCTATTGGCGCCAAAATGTACGAACAGGCTCAGGCTGATTCTTCTGATGATGCTGAATCTGATGACACCAACGACGACAAAAAGTCCGACAAAGACGAAGCCATAGAAGGCGAAGTCGTCGACGAAGCCGACAAGAAAGAATAGTATTTGTATGGCCGAGGTACGTTACTTCAACCAACAATCGGCTTGGATGCACGAGAATGGGATGGTGCTGCGACAGTCTTCGCCTCCACCGCTGCCTACTGCTGGCGAACGGCATTTGTTAGCAGTACCTACTCCTGAGATTGATCCCAGATTACAGGGATTAGCCGAAAATATGGCCATGCATCAAAAGCTGGTAGATTGCTCATGGTTTGAGCAAACTGGAGGACTACCCACAGGTAATCAATTACTGAGTCGCCAACTAGAAGGCCAGGGCATTACAGGAGCGCTTGATCAGTTGTTGCTTGAGCGGCAAGAGGAACTGAGGGTGGAATCGGACTTCACAAGCGATGAAATAGACCAGGCTTTTGAAATGGCTTGGCAAATGTGTAGAGAAGTGACAGCACAAGTTCTAGGCAAATCAAGTAACGGTAATAGCGTAGAATAAGAGAGATTATGGCGAAGCGTGATTATTACGAAGTCTTAGGGGTTAAAAAAGATGCCTCGGCTGACGAGGTCAAAAAGGCCTTTCGTCGGGCGGCTATCGAGCATCATCCGGATCGTGGTGGCGACGAGGCTAAGTTCAAGGAGCTCAACGAAGCGTACGAAGTCTTAAAAGACACTGACAAACGCAAACGCTACGACCAATTTGGCCATGCCGGCGTTGGTGGTAATGGCGGGGACAATCCGTTTGGTGGCGGCTATGGTGGGCAGGGCCAAAACGTTAATTTTGATTTTGGTGATCTCGGTCTCGGCGATATCTTTAATAGCTTTTTTGGTGCCGGTGGTCAGCAGGGTCGGCAACGTCAAGCGCGCGGCCGCGACGTCGAAGCCAACGTCGAGATTACTTTTGAGCAAGCAGTCTTTGGTACTGAAGTCGATCTCAATATGCATCTCGACGACACTTGTGAACACTGCAAAGGCACGACCGTCGAACCTGGCCACGAACTCAAGACCTGTGATCAATGCCAGGGCTCCGGCCAGGTCGTGAGCGTCTCACGCACCATTTTTGGCAATATTCAGCAGGCTAGCGTCTGCCCTAAGTGCCATGGCAGCGGTAAGATTCCTGAAAAAGTCTGTTCCGTCTGCCATGGCAAAGGCACCCAGGCCAAAAAGCAAACTGTCCAGCTCAAGATCCCCGCCGGCGTCGATGACGGCGCCACCATCCGTCTGCGCGAGCATGGCGAAGCTATCGCCAACGGACCAAAAGGCGATCTCTACGTCAACATCCGCGTGAAATCACACAAAAAGTTCACCCGCGAAGGTGACCTAATCTTGAGCGAAGAGCACATCGACATGGTAGACGCGGCACTTGGCACCGAGATCGAGATCGAAACCGTCGACGGCCCCATACGCATGAAAGTACCCGCCGGCACCCAGTCCGGCTCCGACTTTAAACTGTCCAATCATGGTGTGCCGCACCTCAAAGGCAGCAGCCGCGGTGCCCACATTGTCACCATCCTGGTTGATACGCCGACTAAACTGAGCCGTCACCAACGTCAGCTGCTCGAAGAGCTCCAAAATACCAATAAGTCAGCAGCTCCATGAAGGCACCGCGAAAAATTTAAGCAGGAAGCTCCAAAACCAAGAAATCCCATCTCTTTGATAGGCCGCACCCGCTAAAAACCAAAAAAAGTTGCCAAAATTTAAGCATAGTTTAATAATCATATGTAACATGAA
>JBAQZF010000061.1:0-2017 GCA_049790715.1 Saccharimonadales bacterium (SeqCode)
CCACTTGCTTCTTTCTACTGAATACTATACTCATGCGTATTTACTTCTCGGGGATTGGCGGCGCGGGGATTGGGCCGCTGGCACAAATCGCTCGACAGGCTGGCTACAGTGTTTCGGGCTCGGATAAGCAGGATTCGCCGTACATTGATTACTTGAAATCACATGGCATCACCGACATTCACATCGGCCAGACGCGCGAGGCTATCGCTGACGCGCACGAAAAGCAACCGATAGATTGGCTGGTCTACAGCTCGGCCCTGCCGCTGGAGCAACCTGACGCGCCAGAGCTGGCCTATTGCCAGGAGCAGGGAATTAAGACTAGTAAGCGCGACGAGCTGCTCAATCTGATCCTCAAACAGCAAAACCTAGACTTAATCGCCATCGCTGGCACCCATGGCAAGACGACGACGACCGCTTTGGTGGTCTGGCTATTCAAACAGCTTGGTGAGCCTTTGAGCTATCTGTTGCCAGCCAAAACCAGCTTTGGCGAAATGGGGGCATTTGACCCTAAAAGCCGCTATTTCGTCTACGAGGCTGATGAATTTGATCGCAATTTTTTGGCGTATGAACCAGCTATCAGCCTGATCACCGGTGTCAGCTGGGATCATCATGAAATTTTTCCGACGCGCGAGGATTATCAGGCGGCTTTTCGGGAGTTTATCGACCAGTCTCGGCACACGTTTATATGGGAGGAGGATGTCGAATATCTTGGTCTGAGCGAGTCTTCTATACTTAACATGTTAAGTATTACTGATGCTCGTCTGTCAGATGTTACATTGCTCGGCCAGTATAACCGTCTCGATGCTTGGTTAGCGGTTCAAGTTGTTCACCGCGCCACCAAACAGCCGCTAGGAACACTCATAGACATCATCAACCGCTTCCCTGGCCTGTCGCGCCGCATGGAACAGATCATCCCTAATCTGTACAGCGACTACGCGCATACGCCGGAAAAAATCCGCGGCGCTATGAGTGTGGCCACCGAGATGGCGGCCGAAACCGGCCAGAAATTAGTTGTCGTCTACGAACCACTGACCAATCGTCGCCAGCACTACATGCGTGACGACTATAGAGACTGCTTTAGCGGCGCTAGCCAACTGTATTGGCTGCCGAGCTACCTGGCGCGCGAAGACCCAACTCAGCGCGTCCTGACGCCCGCAGAGCTGATTTCGCGTTTGGACGATCCGTCGATCGCTCAGCCGATGGCGCGCGACGCGCGGCTCAAAAAAGCAATTCAAAAACACCTCGACGCCGGTGATATGGTGGTAGCCATGGCTGGCGGAGGCGGAGGTAGCCTCGACGACTGGCTGCGAAAAGAGTTTCAGTCATGAAGTTACTGCAGCTCAACATCTGGGGTGGCAAGCTCAGGTATCAGATCACTGACTATCTGAGCGCGCTTGGCGCGGAGCAGCCGGACTTCATGTGCATGCAGGAAGTTCATGATTTGAAAGGCATTTCCGGAGCGCTGTTCGCGACTCTGGACGAAATAAAAAAGGCTGGTAGTTTCAGCGAGGCTTTCATGTCGCCGGCATACGCTTTTCGCTATATGGAACGCGAAGTGGGATTTGGCAACGCTACGCTGAGCAAGCTTCCCTTTGCCGCGACCGAGACTATTTTTACTAGAGGCACTTACAAACAAAATTTTGACGTGACGAAGGACGATTACAATACCAGGAACTTTCAGCTGGCTACCGTAACGATCAACAACGTCGACGTGCACATCCTTAATCACCACGCGCAGCATGTGCCAGGCACGAAAAAGGGCGACGACGAAATCAGCCGTCAGATGCGGATGATAGCTGATACTATCGATACGCTCGAGGGGCCAGTCATCTTGTGTGGTGATTTTAATCTAGCGCCTAGCAGTCCTTCGCTGGCCATCATTAATGACAAACTTTCGAACCTATCGACACGATATCGACTCAAATCAACGTACAGCCAGCTGAGTAACCAGAATGAGGTCTGCGATTACATTTTCGTGAACGATCTGGTCAAAGTACGAAGTTTCGAAATGCTGGAA
>JBAQZF010000062.1:0-1713 GCA_049790715.1 Saccharimonadales bacterium (SeqCode)
GGCAGATATGTCACCGGGCCAGGCGCGACGGGCCTCATTCAAGGCGCAGAGCAGATCGCTGCCGATGGATCGACAACGTTGGCCACACCTGGCGTTGTCTTTCGCCCGCCGTCTGATGTGTCGCCAACAGTTGAATCAATCGAAGAATTCAGGGCAGAGATACTGCTGGAAGCCAATCAAGGCCACATCTTGGGCACGGACATCATTGCGAGCGGCATATCTCGCGTCCAAGCTCGAGCCGATTTCGAAACATCGCTAGGCGATTCAGCAGCTGCGCTCAATCCGGCTGGACGATGGCTCATCGAGACAGCATCAGCGCTCGCGCAATCATTCGCCAATGATGCAGAGATTGGTGATGTCGCTGAGCTTCGCGCGGATTTCACTGTGCAGATCGACACAGGGCCAGATGATCCGACGGAAGTGACAAATGCGCTCGCGGCTGTGAAGGACGGCGTGGCCTCGCGCGAATTCGGCATGCAGGCGCTCGGCATCGAAGACACAGATGCAGAGCGCGCCAAGATCAATTCAGAGCCAGGCAAAGACAGCGCCATCCGGCTCGCCAAAGCAGCGAACCTCAAGGCATATCTCGATGCTGGTCTGTCAGCAAAGATGGCAGCCAAGCTCGCCGGCTTTGAGCAGGATGAGATCGATGAGATTGGGCAGGACATGCTGGACAACCCTGTGCCAGCGCCAGCGCCAGCGGGTGTGAAAATCGACCCAGAGACAGGGAAGCCGCTGATCGATAAGACAACCGGCCAGCCGATCACGGAGCCAGCAGCCCCGAGCCCAGAGCCAGCACCAGCCGTTCCGGCAGCTCCTGCTGCAGCTTGACATGGCCCAGAAGACGCAGGAGGCTCAGACTGTCACTACGAGCCTGGACAGCGATGCGCTCGCAGCAGCTCGCGATCTCTGGCGCAAGCATGCGCCACGTCGCTTCTGGGGTCTGATCGAAGCGAAGCGCCAGCCAGCCAGTGAAGCCGACAGTGGCAACAAGCCAGCGCGAAGCTAGATGGCTGCACGCATTCTCGCGTACGTGTGGAATGCTTTGGCCGGTCGCTTCATCGCTCAGAACGGCCAGTTCGTGGCATTCTCCACTGTGCGCTCAGCGCTCGATCAGGCGCTCCGTGGATCCGCTGAAGATGCTGCAGCGATCGCGCAGCGCTATTCAGATGGCTTCATCTCCGTCGCTGAATTCGAACGCGAGATGCAAGAGCTGATCAAGAGCACGCAGATATACAGCGTGGCTGTGGCAGCTGGCGGCTTCGACTCGATGACGCAGCGGCATGTCGATCTGCTGCAGGAGCGCCTGACATCGCAGTTCGGCTACATGAGCGATTGGGCAGATGATCTCGCGAGCGGCGCGCGTGGCTCATCGAAGCAGATGGCTGCTCGAGCGCGCATGTATGTAAAGAGCGCGCGCGCATCATTCAGCGATGTTTATGGCGCTGATCAGACGCTCCGTGGGCTCACACAGGAGCAAAACATCTTAGGGAACGCTGAGCATTGCGCTGGCTGCTTGGCGCAGACAGCTCGAGGTTGGCAGCCAATTGGATCGCTCATGCCGATCGGGCAGCGCGATTGCTTGACGAATTGTGAGTGCTTGATCGATTATCGATGAAGCTCATCGCGCAAAGAGAATACGCAGACTGTGGCGTTGCATGTCTTGCCATGATCTCCAATACGTCATACGGGAAAGCGCTCAACGCATCGATC
>JBAQZF010000063.1:0-10778 GCA_049790715.1 Saccharimonadales bacterium (SeqCode)
GATCATCATCAAGCGCGCTTTCCACAGCGCCGCCAAGCACGACGATATCACGCAGATTCATATTATGATCCGCGGCAACTGCTTTGAGTTGACGAGGATTGCTGGTGGCAATCACGAGTGACTCTCCGGCCTTCAAACGCTCCGCTATCTCACTCGCTTCTGCCATTCGAGCGCCGATGGCAAAGCGAGCGGCCAATCGCAACATCGGACTGACCTCGAGCTGCTGCCGCACGTCTGCGCCAGCCTCGATAAGCGCGTCGCTGCCAGCAAATCCGAGACAGTTTGATACTCTGGTGACAAGAGAAGGAATATCTTTATCCCTTCTAAAGCCTATTTGCTGGCCTTGGACGGAAACAGTGAAGACACCCTCTGGGTAGTGCAGGAATATCCAGCCCCTTTTGACGGAGAAAGTCTACTGTCGCCTCTTTATTTTCTCCTTTAGAAATAAGGACTCGGTTAAAAGATGTCATTTCTTTCACTATAATTCTCCTTAACGTCTAGTTACATAAACAAAAACGCCGGAACGAATCCGGCGTAATGTTTCGTTGACGAAAGAAAACTAACCGAGTCGCTCCGGCGGGATATGCAGATGTTGGTTGCTACTCATGATTAGTTTCATATTTAGAAGTTAATTATAGCATGTATGTCGACAGCCACAAAATGCTAGGCAGTTTTGCGCTGGAGTTGGCGGATGTCTATGGCGTGATGATCGACGGTGGTGGCAGTTGTTTCCAGCTTGCCTTCTATACTATCCAGTCTTGTCTCAACTCTGTCGAGACGCTCCTCGACTCGATCCAGACGTTTTTCTACTCGATCTAGCCGCTGCTCAACTCTATCGAAACGTTCGGAGATGAGCTGCAAGGCATCGCCCACGATCTGACCGACGACGCGGCCAACCATGTCTTCAATCTTGACGTACATGTCATCAAGGGCAGACGTAAGCTGTTGATTCGTAACAAATGCCTGATCGTTCATAACAGCTATCACTATATTTTAGACACCGAAAATGGCCAAAAGATTCGCGGCAAATTATTAAATTATTTAATGCCTAGGGTGGTTTGTTTCAGGAAACGGATAAAGCCAGGAGCGCCGAAAATGAGCTGAAAGGCAATAGTTGTGGGGTGGCCAATCATGGGGGTAAACCGATTACGGGCACCAGGAATGCGGCTATCGCTAGTGGTGACGACACCGTCAAAAACGGCAAAACGCGACAGGATACGGGCCCGATCTTTGGCCGTAAGGCTGGCTAGCGCCTGCTGACACGCAACGACAGAAGTTACGAAAGCCGGATCTGTCTGCTTGTAGTGCTCTCGAATCGCTTTCGGCCGATTGATCTTACCAGCGACGCAAACAACTCCAGCGACGACGTCTTTGCGAGCCGCGAACGCGTTGATAGCTGCCGAAGCGCCGGCGCTAGCTCCTACCAGTGCTACGGACTCGCCGTTTTTCGCGAGCTCGTCGATTCTGGCTAGTAAACGCTCGAATTTCAATTCCCATGTCTCTTTGTCTGCCCAGTTCATCAGGAAAAATTCGGCTTCGACGCCCCACCAACACCAGGTAGACACCGCCCAGCGCTGGCCTTTGTTGCGATGATCGCCCAGACCAGGTATATAAATGAGGTGGAGCGGTTTTTTCATACGAGATTATCTTTGCTAGTAGGTATCGGAGGTTGCTTACTTAGTTTAGGCTAAACGACTGTCGTAAACCAGCTCGGCCGCGGTATGCTGGGGGTATGTCGAAAAACCGGCGCGGCCTGTCAAAAGTAACCGTTCAGTCTAAGCGCAACGGCGCGCTGTTTGATCGCTGGAGCGTCGTCCACCTCTGCAGCGGCGTAGTGATGGGCTGGGTGATAGCGCCGTTCGTGGCGCTCAGTTTGATGGTGCTCTGGGAGCCGCTGGAAATATTTGTCCTGTCGCCGATCCTGGGGCATTTCGGTATCCTCTTTGGCTACGAATCATTGCAAAATTCCCTGTCGGATATATTTTTTGACGTCGTTGGCGTGGCGCTTGGATATTGGCTGTTGACGGCGCTGGTGGCACCACCGCTTCATCTGTTTTGAGCACGTCTGACAGATTAATTTCGATACGCCATAAGGTGTGATTGTGTCAATAAAACTCTAGGCAATATTGTTGACAAATATTACTAATATTGCTATAGTTTAATGCAGGTTACGCTCTGTAGCGTGATTGGGGTCGGACGGTTTAGCTCACCTCATAAGAGCTGCAGTTTGCTTCCCTTCGTTCCTATACTTCTACTTAATTTAAGAGTGGAGCACAGAAACGAGGGGATCCATTTTGTTTTCGAACAACAGTGGGATTATTCCTCTTGCGGCTGGACGACTTTCGTTGTCTCAGGTGACTGCCGTTACACCCGGCCATTGTGACCGCATCACAGATAGTTCTTTCACTCAACTAAAGGAGTAAAATGTCAGATCGCCAAAGCGGTGGTATCGACGGCAAAGTCGTCGGCGTCATCGCGACGGTTCTCCTCATCTGGCTCTTCGGGTTCTTGATTAACTACATGAGTTCCCGCAGTACGCCACAGTCCGGTGAGATCGGAGTTGTCCGCAACGGCAGCTCGATTAGCTGGGCGCCTGACTGGTTCGACAACCACAACATCCGTGGCATCGTCGCCAACGGGTCCGGCAACACCTTCATCGGACTCGGCAGTGATGTCCACTACTACCCCGTCGGCAGCCAGCAGCGGTTCTTCCGCCTGCAGACCTGCTACGGTGACGGCAATGCCGAGGTTCCGTGCGGGGGTGCCGACGACGTCGCCATCACCGTACCTACCTCAGACGGAGTCGAGGTCGGCATCGAGGGGACTTTCTACCTCAATACCGCCTTTGACGATTCGCAAGCCGGCACCGCTCTGCTGAAGGACTTCGACACCCAGTACGGGACTCGGACCTTCGGAGACAAGGGCTTGCACGTCTGGGACGGCACGAACGGCTGGAAGACCTTCTTGGCGTCCATCGTCGAGCCGGTCATCGCCAATAACCTGCGCCAGACAGTCGTCGGTGTCACCTGCGCTGAGCTGGTGTCCTCATGTGCGCTGGTGCAGAACAACGGCAGCGTCACTCAAACGGTCAGCCTGGCACACGGCAAGGTCAACCAGAACAGCGTCAACGCCGTTCAGGACAAAATCAACACCGGACTCCAGCGCGACCTTAATACTACCCTGGGAGGTGCCTACTTCACCCATATCAGGTTCAATCTGACAAAGGTTGATTTGCCCGACAAGGTACAGTCTGCGATCAACGATGCTCAGGCGGCGTTTGCCCAGGTGTCACAGGCGCAGGCTCAGGTCGCGCAAGCGAAGCTGCAGGCCAAGGCAAATGTCGAGCGTCAAGCGGGATACACTAAGTGTCCTACCTGCGCATTGATCGACCAGACCAAGGCGATTCCCAGTAGCATCACTGTCTGGGCGCCGGGGTCGAGGTCATCTGTCGCTCTTGGCAAGTAGCCATGAAGGCAGTCGCCCTCGTAGGCATACTGGCGGCCGTCTGTCTGTGGATCTGGTGGATGCGAACAATATTCGTGGCATCCCTGGAGCACAAGCGTAAGCGAGCTATCGAGAAGGCATCATGGAACCCGTTCCATGAGTCAATCGATGGCTACACGCACGTGATGGTTCGTCTCGCTGGCAAAGGTCCCCAAGGGATTCTCGAGCTGGAGAGGCAAGACATCACCCAGATCAGTGATACTGACCCGGAGTACAACGAAAAGTTCCTCCAGGCCATGAGTGCAGCGCGGGAACGTGCAGCCACACTGAACAGTGAGCGCCAACTACCTAGCTGAAGTTTAGCCAGGTAGTCCCAGTCAGACATTAGCAGCTCCTAAAAGACAGTCTGAGTCTATCTTCAGATGAAGTCCTCGGTAAGAGGCAGGCAGAATTGTCAGCTAAATGAGCTTTGCTCACTGACTATTCTGCCAGACAGGAAGTACCACTGTTGAGTCCTTACGGATTCCAAGTAACTCCTGTCAGAAAAGTAAATATCAGTGTCGAGTCTTTACAGATTCCACGTTATTTACATCACCAGTAAGGGCAAATATTTTGTCGAATCATTTATGGATTCCAATTTATTTTCACCCTTACCGCACTATACGAATGCGTATTCGTACTGACGAGTCCAAAAGGACGAAAGTGCATGCTTTTAGATACGCGGGATGCCCTGTGGGCGGTTACTCGGATTTTTTGCGGGAGAAAATGACCTGTTCGGCGGTGGCGATGATGCCTTTGGCGGACTTTTTTTGACGTCTTTTACGCTTGCGTTTGGGCTTTGTCAGCTCGACGTCAGAGCCGGTTACGGCGGTGCGGCCCATGTTGGCGGCGGTGTCCTGCGCCGTAGCAGGCGGAGTCTGGGCTGGTTGGGGTTGAGGTTTGGCTTCACTTTTCGGTTCTTGCTTTGCCTGGACAGGGCGCGGGCGCGACGTTTGCGGTTCGGCTGGCGCGGGCTTGGCGTCAAGCATGTAGTGCTCTTTGATATAGGCTTCGACACCGCTGCGATGTAACGCGTAGTTAGCGCGTGAATGCTGGATGATGTTGTCGGTTTCGTCGAATTGTTGCGGCGGCAAATCAAGCGTGAAGGCCGAAAACGCCGGTGTTTTCTCGCCGCCGATGGTCATATTTATCACGAAGTGGCGGTTGTGCATGTGAACCAGATCATATTCCTCGAACCGCGGCTCGAAATAGCGCAGCATACCGCGGGCGTCATCGGCACCCATCCGGAAAGCGATCATCGAGCCGACATTGCCAAAGACGGCGTCTTTGACCTCTTGGGACATCTGGGCGATGTATTGGTTAGCGACGGTCAGATTGAGGGCGTATTTGCGGGCCTCGCTGAGAATCGTCGCGAAACTATCGGTGGCAAAATGCTGGAATTCATCGACATACAGATAAAACGGTATGCGTTCGCTGACTGGAATGTCGGCCCGGCTCATACTTGCCAGCTGGATTTTAGTGACCAACAGCGCGCCAAGCAAAGCGGCATTGTCTTCGCCGACCAGGCCGCGGCTGAGATTGACGATCAGAATTTTGCGCTCGTCCATGATCTGGCGGATATTGAAGCTGCTCTTGGGTTGGCCGATGATGTTACGCACGATCGGGTTAGCCGTAAAAGCACCGACTTTGTTGAGTACCGGCGCGACGGCTTCGGCGGCGAATTTATCATTCCAACTGGTAAATTCTACGTTCCAGAAATTGCGCACCACCGGATCTTGCACATAGGCTATAACTTCTTTGCGGAAGGTTTTGTCGGTCAATATGCGGGTGATGTCGAGCATGGTGGCTTCCGGGTATTCCAGTAACGCCAAGAGGCTGTAGCGCAAGATGTACTCCAGACGCGGCCCCCACGACTCGAACATGCGCTTCAAGACGCCGATCAGCTCCGAAACGGTGTGTGTCCGAAGCTTTGGATCGGTCACTTCCATGGGATTGAAAGCGATCGGGAATTCCACGTCAGCCGGATTGAAATAAATAACATCTTGGGCACGCGACGCGGGGATACGTCGAAGCGTACTGAGCGCGTAGTCGCCATGGGGATCGATGACCGCGAAACCATAGGGACTGTGGATGTCAGAGATAGTCATCAGCTCCAGCAGGCCAGATTTACCAACACCGGTTTGACCGAGGATGTACAGATGGCGGCCCCTGTCAGATCTAGGCAGTCCAAAGGCGGCGTTGTGGCCGCGGAAGGTGGCCGCGGCGATGGGGCTGATTTCGGCTTGATTGCCTTCGGTCACCAGCGGCAAATTAGCCGGCGGCTCGGCGGTCTGGCTGAGTGCCCACAGGATATATGGCGTTTCGACGTTGGTGTGCGGTAGGTGGTAGAGCGTGGCGATCTCTTCGATATTGAGCACTGACGGCTTGGCGTCCAATTTTCGCTCGTGGTAGCGCGCAAGGTGTAGCGCGTCTTCGCTGACACGTGCCTCTTTAAAGCCGTTCATGTAGGTGGTATTGAATTGTTTGTAGCTGGCTACGATGGATTGCAAACGTAACTTTGCCTGGTGCGATGGCACGTTACCCTTATAAACGATGCGTAAGCTAGCTTCAAAGGCCAGTTTGTGACTTTTCTCCTCTGCCCCGCTGGCTCGGGCTTGCTCGTACTCGGTGAGTTTGATGGCTTCGCCGCCTTTGTGATCAGGTGGCGACCACAGCGCGCCGAGCAAACCGCTGGTGGTTGATTTGGAGCCGCTGCGCAGCCCGCCGATGTAACGTTCGCTCTTTTTGTGCCAGTTTTTGGTAGCCGGCTGGATGACCAGCTGTACCCAAGCTTCTTCCTCTTCTTCGAATTTTGCCAGCGTAGCGGTGATCGCCGCCAGCGGGTCGACCTCGAAACTTTGGAAGGTCTTGATCGGCAAAGCGTCATTACTGGCCAGACGCATATCTGCTACCAGCGCGCTGGTCTGAGGATTATCGCTCAGTTGAGAATAGTCTGGCACCTCCGAAATCTGCACGCTTGGGTATTGGGCGTAGATCTGTTCTTCGACGAAACTTTTTAGATATTGCGGTACGCAGACGTAAAAACCGATGCGCTTTTTGAGGACGGCGATCTCGAAACTGATGCGCGCCCGTTTCGGTGCCTGAAATCGCTTCTGCGCCGGAAAAGTCAGCAGCCCATGCAGCGAAGCGAACATCTGCTCGGCGGCCAGCTCTTTCTTGTCGTTTGTCCGCGGCACCTGGAGCAAAAGGACAATTCTGTCCTCGTTGTGATCTGGCGATTCTTGTTTTTTATTATTCATGAGATTGTGATAAATTCCACGTGCTTTCTGTCGAGTTGATTTGCATACTAGTACTATGTACCTAGTATAGCCTCACGAGAGTATCCAGTAAACGTTACAGCTACTGATTAGAGAGTGGCAGCATATGCATCTTTTAATTTGGATCAGTTGGGCAACCAGTCGGGTACAATGTTACGCAAGGTAGCATTACCAACCATCGCTATAAGCTCTTTAAATGCTGAAAGGCGTTCAGATTGAGATGCCCCACCGAGTTCCCTATATATAGATTCGTTTATGCAGCCTGACGGGAAGAGCGTGCCATGCTCAAGTGTTAGGCCGTATAGTCCCTCTTGACAAGGATAATGTGAGCATCCGTCACACACATCCCCATAATGCGCACCGACATTACTATCAAAAAAGACGATGTCACTATTCTTAATTCTGAAAGATGACATAGGTATGCCCCTACCTCCAGTTCCGGCAAATGTCCTTGTTTCGCCCAGTTCGGCTAAAAATTCAGGCAATACATCTTTTACGCTAACATATTGATTCTTAAATACTTTGCCTGGATCTTGGTTGCCCACAAAAGCAAAGCCTCTTCTTAGTAGTTCAAAAATTTTGACACTGATGCCTTCTTCAACCGCGTACTCAATGAGCTTAGGTAATTGATCTTTATTAGATTGCGTTAGTACATAATTAAGGCGTAGATCAACATTCTCTGGTCTCTCCGCAATAGTCTGCCGAAGCCTTGGGCTAAGTACTTTTTGAATGCTAAAACCTTGTGCAGTTGTCGGCTCTTCTATGTTATCGACGGCATCGATACTTAAGAATACTCGTGGATTTCGCAGCTTTTCAAGCACGGGGAAGAGACGTCTGAGTCGAGCACCATTTGTAGTGAGAGCTATTTGCACGTCTTCTCCCAAATTTTGGGTAGCTAGCATTTTGTCACCTAGCTTTGGGTCTAGAGTTGGTTCGCCGCCAGTAAAGCGGAAAGTACGAATCCCGACCGCGTAGGCGTCGCCTAATACATCAAGTAACTGGACAGAAGAGAGTCGCTGCTGGCCGCCACTGCGGCCTTCGCCAAATGGTGTGCAGTATGAGCACGTCATGTTGCATCCTGAGTCCGGCCCCTTACCAGGCTCTGGCCCAGTTACGACAAAAAGTGGAGGGATTTGCTTTTCCTCTGTGATCATTACGACGTTTTCCATTGTTAGTGATTCAGCTAGTGGTTTTTCTTGCTGTGTCATGTGCTTATTATATAATAGTGTAATGTAATTTCTGGCATACTAAATCATGCAACAGATCGAAACACCTTTTATACACTTCCACATACCTAAAACGGCAGGTACCTCACTAAGAGCTGTCCTGATAGATGAATTTGGGCCACAAAGTGTTAGCTTCATGATGCCAAATAGGCAATTTGTCAGAGCTAGTGAACTGCCGTTTGAGACCGAAGAGTTAGACAAAAAACGCAGAGCTGCACGTGCCATGGGTCAACTCAATGCCTTTTCAGAAGAGATCAGAGCCGTAAATAGGCAGCGAGAATATAGCTTTTTTGGGCTAGATGATCTTTCTCATCAAGGGATTCGGGTTGCGACTGGGCATCTGATGCCAGTTGATATTACTGATACAGTAGCCCATCTCTCTCGTACTACAGTCGTACAAGACCCATTAATAAGGGCTCTGTCCCACTATGAGCACTGGCGCGAGGCTAGCGGTACCATGTGGTGGCATGATGGTACGGTACCGTATGCTGATGACGTTTCATTTGAAGCATTCGCCAGCGATCCAATGATTACGAATTATCAAACCAGGCAACTCGGAAGCCTGACCTTTCGTGCCATGGGTGTAGTTGATAAGCTGACTGAATTTCTTGAAGAAATTGGACTCGATCCAGGACTTACTGTCCCACACCTTAATCCAAATGCTAATAATGAAACGCCGTCAATGGATAAGGCCTTTGTGAAGGAATTTATCGATATGAATAGTAAGGATTACGAGCTTTATACTGCTGCCGGCCAGCGCTTTGGGGTATAAATGTTCACAAGTCTATTTCTATAATTTTGCAGAAATCAGGAATAAATATATCCGGATCAAGCTTACCCAACTCATTCATAATGGCAGCAATCACCAAGCCGTGCGTCACCCATATTCTTTCTTTGAGTGGATTAGCTAAAATATTTTTTGCAGTTTTTACGGCTTCGGGTGGCAGCAATTTTCTTTCGATAAGCAGTTGTGTGTGCTGCGGGTCAGACGTTTTAACCTCATTCAGTAACGAATAAGTGTTGGTAGTTTGGATACCAGCATGTCGGGCCGTTTGGATTGTACGTAGTAGTGTGGACACTGCGACTGGCTCCGTAGCAAGATTAAAACCATAGGCAAGCAGTTGCTTACGAAGTTTTTTTGCCTGAGCAATACCCAGTTTATTCAGAGGTGCACCCTGCTTACCGAATGCCGCCCTCGTTAAACGATTAGCATCTGTTTTGCCATGACGAATGAGTAAGTAACGCATAATATACTTGTGGTACGGCGGAGAGGACTTGAACCTCCACATCTTGCGATACTAGCTCCTAAGGCTAGCGCGTCTACCAATTCCGCCACCGCCGCGTGTCGCTAACTATTTTACGGAAGTTTCGAGCAAAAAACCACTCTTGATTGACAAAAGTCCGCCGCTCAGGAATAGTACAAGCATGACAGACCCTGCTGCCAAACTGACACCGAGCTGGACGCTGGCGTCGACTAGCTTGCGCTTAGTCAAACAACACTTTGAGCAGATTATTTTTCTATTCTTACTACCTGGGCTAGTGATTGGGCTCGGTAGCATTTTGTTCGGTGGCGATCAGCTCAAGGGCTTCACCGCGATGACGAATAAGCAAGAGATGGGTTTAGCCATTTTGGGCACAGGATATTTGTGGTCACTTATCAATTTCGCGCCTTCAATGTATTTCAGGATTCAAATAGCCGCCGGTAAACAGCCGACGCTTAGCGAGTGTTACCGCAAAGGGTTGCCATTTTTCTGGCGATTAGTTGGATTATACCTGGCAGCTGGACTGGTGTTGGTGGCGGGCTTTTTGCTTCTGATCATCCCTGGTATCGTGCTGCTCGTCCTGTTTGTACGGCGCTACTACCTAGCAGCTTACTATATCGTAGCTCGACACATGGATATCGGCTCCGCGCTGAAACAATGTCGTCATGACTCACAGTCCGTTAGACCATACATCTGGGGCGTGTTTGGCATACAAATACTTTTTGGTATAGCTACCGCCAGTATTGGCGCGATCAATGCGATTGGTGTTGTTCCTGGCCTGCTAATCGGTCTGGTGCCACTGTTTGTGCCAGCGCTGCGTTTTCACGAAATACAAGGCGCCAACGTCTCAGCTCACGCGCCTATAGAAGAGTAGTTGGGCATCACCGTAATCTTTGGTGGTTATGAGCTGAAAGTCGGGTGATAGCTCTGGCGCGGCATCTGGAGGTAGCGAAAAAACAGCCATGCCTCCTGGTTTTACCCGCTCGACTAGTCGAAGTAGTAGACCTGACTGGAGATCATCATACGGCGGATCTAGCAGCAGCACGTCAAACAGCTCATCAGTGGTAGATAGCCAAGCGCCGGCCGAAGCTTTGATGAGCTTTACCTGAGAGGCGAGGTGTAATGTTCGTATGTTTTCTGCGATGGCGCGCTGCGCTGCGCTGTCGGAGTCAAGTGCCATAGCCGAGCGCGCGCCGCGGCTGATGGCTTCGAAGCTCAGCGCGCCGCTACCGGCAAAGGCGTCCAGCACCGTCAATCCCCGTATGTCGCCGAGCGCGTTGAACAACGCGCCGCGGACTTTATCGCTCATCGGATGGGTACGATGACCGCGCGGACTGGCAAAACTGCGGCCACCCAAGGTGCCGGCAATCACCCGCATGACTTCAGCCAGTCTCCGGAGCAGCCGCTTCGCGGGCAGCCGCGTACCATACCAGGGAAACCGCCTGGACCAGAACCGGTGTCAACTGTTTGCGTACCCGCCGCGCCAGTGAAATAGTCCAGCCCGAGCGATAAAACGCGTCGTATAGCTC
>JBAQZF010000064.1:0-2557 GCA_049790715.1 Saccharimonadales bacterium (SeqCode)
AAAACACCGGTATGCGGCACGAACCCCAATTCGGGCTGAGCATAACGCAACCGCACGTCGATGCATGCTCCAGTATCATGAGGAGCTGGCGAGTCAGTACGTGATGGCGCGGCAATAAGTTGGTCGCGGCGAGCAAGCACTTCCTTATCACTCAGTTTAGGCTGCTGCGACCGGATCAAGCGCGGAAATGTCTCCTGATACAGCTGACGTTGTAGTGTTCGCGAACGATAACCCTCGTTGACATATAGCTCGACAGCACCACCGAGCAAATCTGTGACCTCACCCGACTGCTGCAAGGCATAGTTGATATCCGCCAACCGTTCAGCGATGCTCTGTCGCACCAATATCGCAGGCGAGACCCCTGGAACCGGCTTTTTAGTCGCCGCGTTCGGCCGCGAATAGTAGCTTTGCCCAGCGATGCCATATTGACCAATATCCACCAGCAGCTCGTCATTACGCGCCCCTTCCGACTTCAAAGGATATTTCCGAAAGTCCGCTTTGTTTGCGCGAGCCTCTGCCATATCCGGCACCGGCCGCAAGAGTATATCTGCTATATTCATTATTCTAAACCTGTTCGGAGACTTCTATCTCTGTTTTAAGCTGTAGGAGCTTATCATATGTCACGCGCAAATCTCCTGGTAAATGGTTAAGAGCCATTTCTTGAGGCACTGGTGCACCCAATCCTCTCAGTGTTTCTCTGCCGTACATTGCAACTCCAAACCGACGACTATGATCAAGACCAGCCCGAATTGCGTCTACTTGCCTTGAAGCATAAGTGTTACTAGTGACCAACCCTACTGAATCATGATCGTTACCTTGGGCTTTCAAAACCTCGGCTAAAATGCCCATTACCCTAGCAGTATCGGGTTGGTAACGATACTTGTCATTACCATCTGCATCTTGATATATTTCTCGATCCACTCGAAGCAACTGCACACTTTGACCCTCTAAAGTCTCTCCTATATACACAAGTTGCCCAGTAGCTTCAAAAGCAATAGGATTCCCTTCACTTACTCCATAACCAAAGTGCAACACTATCGGTTTCTTACTGACCGCTTTATCCGCTTGCCGTTCCGCTAACCAACGAGCCGCATCGTATTGGGTTGCGTCGTCTGGCATTGATACATTGTGCTTCTCTCGTAAAAACGTTAGTTCCTTCTCATTAAGTTTAAGAAAAGGAGAACCCGCAAAGACTAAAGTTTTAGGTCGATCTTCATCTTTAAGCGCTTCAGCTTCGGCCATCATTTTCCAAACCATACCACCCTCCATAATCCGCACCCCGCCGCTCAAACCAGATGGCACATTTTGCTCAGCACCATACCCGAATCGCTTTCCTATCTCTCGATTCTTTTCTTCCTGCTCAGGAGTCCAGTCGGGCATAGGAGCATCGTCCCTAGCCTCTGGCGGCTGATCAAAAACTTCTGTTATGACCGCGCCTGTGCCTGCTACGGCTTCCGCCGCTTCCTGTAGCCAGCCAATTTGCTCATTTATTCGTTTTCTATATTGTGCGTGAACTTCAATCTGTAAATCTTGCTTAGGTGTTCCTTCTGGCATCTTATTTTCTCCTTTTATTAAATTAAGATTTTATCTTTCGCTTTCGCCTTTTTAGGCTCATCAGCATAAGCGCACACTTATGAAGCGAGTAGGTAAGCAAAAGTTAGAGTTGAAGAAAGATAGAGGGAGAGGGGAGCCCTGGCGGGTGCTCGGTTGCCAACTAAATTGGCTCGTAGCACCCGCCAGACGTCAATGATCAGTTATGCTCAATGTCGTACTCGTACTGAGCCTCTTCCTCAGACATCTGTCTGGGCGCGTCGGGGTCATCGGGGTGGAAGTGCGGAGTGTCGCTGTAGATCATCTCGCCACACTCGCACCAGAACGGGATCAGCGGATCGTCCCATGGCACGTAGGAGTTGACATTTCTTTCATTGGGGCCGAAGCCATGACTCCGAGCAAAATGCTCGATGACACTGTCCGTCTCCGAAGGAGACAGCTCTCCAAGCTGTACTGCCATTTCGATCGTGTCCAAGTCGTCATGTGTTTGACGAAATCGTCTGATAGCAGCGCTCAGCTCTTCAGAGGACACATCTCCGAACGGTGCGGCTTTCTTGACGATCTCCAACTCAAGTCGAGCAATCTCCTGCTCTTCCTTCGTAGCCCGGCACTTGCTGTCAACCATGTTGACTCCTTTTGCCTAGCATAGATATCTCTCCCACTTCTCTCAACGTAAGATGAGCTAACAGTCCACA
The DNA here is from genome assembly GCA_049790715.1 of Saccharimonadales bacterium (SeqCode). GTDB lineage: Bacteria > Patescibacteriota > Saccharimonadia > Saccharimonadales > UBA4665 > JBAQZF01. Next base: position 2,247 of record JBAQZF010000064.1, read on the forward strand.
AATATGGACTAGTAGCTCATCTTACATAACTTTGCTTACTAAGGTACACTTCGGAGTATTGAGTTGCAATCTCAACGAAGTGATGTTATTGTAGCACAAAGAATCAATGAAGTCAATACTATTTGTACATAAATAAAATAATTTTGATCTTGAATATACAAGTTTGTCATTTTTAGATTGACAGATCTATATATTTTTGCTATATTGTATCTTATGGAAACAGCATTACTAGAAGCCATCGGCCTCACTAAATCCCAGGCAAAAGTCTATAGCTATTTGGTGCATAATGGCGCGGCAAGCCCTCCCCTGCT
>JBAQZF010000065.1:0-5343 GCA_049790715.1 Saccharimonadales bacterium (SeqCode)
TGCAGGGGAAGCGTAAATAATGGGCAAGAAACGACAGCGTCACGACAGTATGAAACGATTGGCGGTTGGTAGCGTCATCGCGGCTATTTTCGGCTATCTAGCCGGCCTATTGACAGCGCCCAAAAGCGGTAAAGAGACCCGTAAAGACATTAAAGATACAGCCGTTAAAAGTGTCGCCGAAGCCGAAAAAGATCTTAAAAGACTTCATACCGAATTGGATAGAGTGATCCAGGATGCTAAAACGAATGGTGAAAAATTAAGCGCTAAAGCCCAAAAAGAATTGACGCCACTTGTCGAAAAAGCTAAAGACACCAAAGAAAAAGCTCGTGAAATGCTCAGCGCTATTCACGAAGGCGACGCTCAGGATAAAGACTTAGCTAAAGCCATCAAAGACGCCAACACCGCCATTGACCACCTCCGCGATTATCTGAAGAAATAGCTATTTACAAAATATACAAATTAATGTTATAATACTAACATGTCTACAGATTTGCGTGAACTAGCTCGGCAGAGTCTGCATGTGCTTGATCGAGAAGCTTCGCCCGATATTCAACGACTGAGAGAATCTCTGAACGAAGGGCTAGGCCAGAAGGCTCTTAATAGCTACATATATACTGAGCGACAGGCTACAGCTAATGCCGAATTAGCACGCGCAGTCATCAATCTCTTGCCACGTCTAGAAACTCCCAGTCAATTTATTAGCACCGATCATGCCGACACGAAGCATATGCAGCATGCAATTGTTTGGCGCGAAGGCAAAAAAACCTTAGATCCATACTGGGTGATTGGCCGACGGCAAAATAGGAAGATGGCTAGCTTGTTGCTGCATACTGCTGTTCTTGAGGATGGATCAGTTCCTTGCACAGAAATAAGAGGAAGATACCAATATCGCACACCATTGCTTACCGTCATCATGCGTAACAACTATTTGCTAAAATATGAAGAGCAAGGACAAAAATGACTGGGGGAAGAATATTCTCCACAGGAGCTAGGCGACAAAAATTTCTTTGATATAGAAAGTGGTACCTTTACCGTTCAGGTACCTAGCTACTGGAGACGTAACCCTCGATCAATGATATTGTCTAAAGCTAAATACGATAATGCTTATTGTCCAGGAGATGTACGATTCAGGAGAGTAGAAAAGCTGTCCAAGATATCAGCAAGAGAATTCTTAAATTATGATGTCCTCAGTGGCTTGAGCAGTTTAGCCGTACGTTTTGGTCGAGTAGAAGCTATGGATGCAGTACTCGCGAATAGCGAAGCTTCGGTGCTCTCAGACGATAATAGAAAAACCATTGCTCGTCAGTAATAGGCAGCCCCAATTTCAATTATGTCGAAGTGTAGGCGAGCGAGATTGCAGTTGCTATAATATATCTGTAAAGTAAGGTTTCTTGAGGGTATTTTGGGGACAAAAAAACAGGCGTTAAAAGCCAGTGATTACGTGCATCTGCACAATCATACGCAGTATAGTTTGCTTGATGGGCTGACGAAGGTGCCGGAGCTGGTGAAGCATACCAAAAAGCAGGGTATGGAAGCAGTTGCTATTACTGATCATGGCACCCTCAGCGGCGCGATCGAATTTTATAAGGAAGCCAAAACTGCTGGCGTTAAACCGATCATTGGCATGGAGACTTACGTTGCCGCTCGCAGTTTGTATGATAAAGAACCCGGTAAAGACAAACAAAATTATCATTTGATATTGCTAGCTATGAACCAGACTGGCTACCAGAATCTGATGGCGCTGAGCACCATTGCTAACTTAGAGGGCTTTTACTATCGAGCGCGGATCGACCATGATCTGCTGTCTAAACATAACGAAGGTTTAATCTGTCTGAGTGGTTGCGCCAGCAGTGAAGTCGGTGATCAGTTGCGTCAGGGTCAATACGACGTAGCCAAGAAAACAGCTCAGTGGTATAAAAAAGCTTTTGGCGACCGCTATTATCTGGAGATTCAAGATCATGGGCATCCCAAGCACCCTAGCAAATGGGATGAGCAAGAGAGGATCAATGAGCAATTATTTCGCTTAAGTGATGAGCTGGACATCCCTTGTGTCGTGACGTGCGATGCGCATTATCTGCGACACGAAGATCAAGAGGCGCACGAAATTTTGCTGTGCGTACAGACCGGTTCGTTTATGAGCGACGAAAAGCGCATGAGTCTCAAAGATTTTGAGCTGCATGTGACTGACCCGCAAGAAGTGATAGAGCGATGGGGCGCGGAGCATCCAGACTTCATTACTAATACCAAGGCTATTGCCGATCGCTGTAATGTCGAGATTGAACTCGGTAAAATCCTCATCCCGAAGTTTCCAGTACCAAAAGGCGAGACTGAGAAAAGCTATCTACATAAACTGGTGTGGCAAGGTCTGGCCTGGCGCTACGGCGATGTATCTACTGAGAAAAGCGCCAAACTGAGCGAGGCTGCCGCCAAAAAAACGCTGACACCGGAGATTATTACGCGAGCTGAATACGAGCTCGCGATCATGGACGATATGGGCTTTAACGGCTATTTCCTCATTGTTCAGGACTTTATTACCTGGGGGAAGGATCAAGGTATTATTTTTGGTCCAGGACGTGGCTCGGCAGCCGGCTCAATCGTTGCCTACGCAATCCGTATCACCGAGATTGAACCGCTCAAGTATGACTTAATGTTCGAACGATTTCTCAATCCTGATCGTATCAGCATGCCCGACATCGACATCGACATTCAAGACACGCGCCGCGCTGAAGTTATTCAGTATTGTGTTGATAAATACGGTAAAGAACGCGTAGCTAACATCGTGACCTTTGGCCGGATGGCTGCCCGAAACGCCGTTCGTGACGTTTCACGTGTCCTGCAAGTACCGTATGCCGAAGCCGATCGTTTGGCAAAAATGATTCCACCACCTGTGCAAGGCCGACATATTCCACTGGCTACTTCGATCAAGAAAGATCAGGAACTAAAGCGTGAATATGAAACGAATGAAACCGCCAAACGAGTCTTTGACCTGGCAGTTCAAATGGAAGGTACCATTCGCTCGCATGGCGTGCACGCTGCCGGCGTGGTGATCGCTCCAGAAGACATCGTTTACTACACGCCGCTGGAAATGGCTCAAAAAGGCGTAGTGGCTACGCAGTATTCCATGGGCCCGATTGAAGAGCTGGGCTTGCTTAAAATGGATTTCCTGGGCCTGAGCAACCTGACTATTTTAAATAACGCGCTACGCATAATTCGCAGAGTGCACAACAAGAAGATAGAGCTGAGCGAAATCCCTATCGACGACAAGAAAACGTTCGAGTTATTACAGCGCGGTGACACGACAGGCGTCTTCCAGGTGGAATCTGCTGGCATGCAGCGTTACCTGAAAGAACTCAAGCCGACGCTGTTCGAGGACATCATCGCGATGAACGCCTTGTATCGTCCAGGTCCTATGTCTGAAATTCCTCGGTTTATCGAAGGTAAAAACCGGCCAGCATCAATTAGCTACTTGCACGCATCATTGGAGCCAATTTTGCACGATACCTATGGCGTTATGGTCTACCAGGAACAGATCATTAAGTTGCTTCAGATGGTTGCCGGTTATACACCTGGCGAGGCTGATTTAGTGCGTAAAGCTATCGGCAAGAAAAAACGTGACATTATGGAAGCTGAAGAGCCCAAATTTATCGCTGGTTGCGTCAAGCAAGGTCTGACCACGCCGGACGCTAAAAAATTGTGGGCCCAAATCCAGCCCTTTGCTGACTATTCATTTAATAAGGCCCATGCTACGTGTTATGCCCAAATCTCTTACTGGACGGCATATCTTAAGGCGCACTATCCGGCGGCCTTTATGGCGGCGCTGATGACCAGTGACTACGACGATACTGACCGTTTGGCGATTGAGATTACCGAGTGTAAACATATGGGTATCAAGGTGCTGCCGCCAGATGTTAACGAGTCATTCGTGGAATTCGCGGTGGTACCAGAAACGAATCAAATCCGCTTCGGCATGGCGGCTATCAAGAACGTTGGTACCGGCGCGGTGGAAGAGATTTTGCGGGCCAGAGAAGAGAATACGTTTAGTGATCTTGAAGATTTTCTGAGTCGCGTGAATGCCCGCGTCGTTAATCGCAAGGCTATGGAGAGTCTAATAAAAGCTGGTGCCTTTGATCGCTTTGGCAATCGTTCCACGCTACTGCATAATCTCGATTTACTTTCAGCTTTTGCTACTCGCTCGCAAAAACAAGCCAGCAGCGGCCAGACTGACATATTTGGCAGTCTTGACGAGTCGGTAGTCGAACGACCCAAATTGGAATTACTCATACCCTCGGGTCAAGTTGATGATCGCGAGCAGCTGCTGTGGGAACGAGAACTGCTGGGCCTGTATCTGAGCCAGCACCCATTAGAGCTATTTGAAACTATTCTAAGTGAGCAGACGGTACCGCTGAACAGCATTACTGCCGATCATGACAATAAGGCCGTCAGTGTTGGCGGTGCAATTACTGATGTACGTGAAATTACTACCAAGAACGGGCAAAAAATGGCCTTTGTAAAAATCGAAGATCAATTTGGTGAAACTGAGGCCATCCTATTTCCCAATAGTTATCAGCAAACGGTGGGTCTTTGGGAGCGTGACAGAATCGTGCTGATCCGCGGCAAGGTGAATGCTCGTGACCGCGAAGGCAATCGTTCCGAGGAGATTAAAATTATGGTTGATGATGCCCGCGAAATTACCGCTGAACAGGCTAGCGCTTATCAGGCAACGGGGAAGAAAGCCAAGACACCGAAAGCCCGCGCTGGCGTGCAGAAATCAGCCCCTAGCCGTCCGTCTTCAGCTGCCGCTGTTACGCAGTCGAAACCCGAGGCTCAGCCGCCAGCCGATCCGCGCGTTTACATCCGCCTACTTAATACCAATGATGAGCAAACGCTCTTGTCGCTCAAACAAGCCATTGATGCCCACAGCGGCCAAACCGAAGTCGTTCTGGTGCTCGGCGAGGCTACCAACAAACAGGCCATTAAACTTCCCGGCGGTATCGACCAGGCCAGCGAAGGCATCACCACCCTAAAAACCCTCGTCGGCCCCGAAAACCTTGTCATCCAGTAGGAGGCAACAATTTTTGGTATAGTTACACTATGACGCAAGATATTAATAATCTTATAGACTTTGTGGACTTCTCACACGATATTCGCAATGTCAAACGAGTAATGTGGGTCAAAGATCAGGAGGAATTTGAGAATGATAGTGAGCATGCTTATCAGCTAGCGCTGACAGCTCTGTATATCATTGAAAGTGATAAACTTGCATTGAACTCATTTAAAGCCATGAGTCTTGCACTTGTTCACGACATACTGGAAGTATATGCTGGTGATACCCCTGTCTTTGGT
>JBAQZF010000066.1:0-2628 GCA_049790715.1 Saccharimonadales bacterium (SeqCode)
CTGCTGAATCGACCCATGTATCGGGCTCGGTCAATGTAGGCTCGCCGCTTTTCCAGTCGCATTCCACCCAAATGGTCACGTAGTGTTTTTTATCAGCCGGAAATAGATCGTTTGTCGCCGCCAGAAACCGAACATTTTCGATCACTATGCCAGCTTCCTCTAACACTTCGCGTTTGGCGCAGGCTTCCCAGCTTTCGCCAAATTCTAAATGACCACCGGGTATGCTCCAGGTCTGAGCGCCATGCGAACCCAGACGTTTGCCCATCAGAAATTTGCCGTCTTTCCAGACAAATACCCCGACACCAATCTTCGGACGATTATCGGTCATCACCCGCGCTCCGGTTTATAGAAATGATCAGGCTCGGCCATCCAAGCATTGAGTAGATCGAGGTAGAGGAAAGCTTCGGGCGAGTGCCGCATCTTGGCGTTCTTTTCGACTTCGTGCATTTCTCTAGTGACTTTGTGCTCGCGCCAAAACTTCGTATCGTCATCAAGTTTCGTCATGATAGACGGCAGCAGCTTATCTATGGTGTAGACGAATCTTGCTTCGGCGTCTCGTTTTTCTTTGTAGCCTGCGGCGGCATCTGTCAGCTCTGAAAAATCAGGCCAATCTGAGCAAAGACGCCGCAGCGCTTGATCTTCTGAGTCGGCTTTCTGGCTCACTGCTTCGGCGTCAAAAGCAAACGTATCACCACTGTGCACTTCCACTATGTCATGAGCCAAAGCATAGATTAAGATCTTCTCCAAGTTTAGATGAGGCGCAATCTTGGGCGCCAGAAACCAGCATGTCAACGCCAGGCCAAAGCTGTGTTCGACGTCATTTTCCTGCCGGTCTTGCTGGGCTAATTTAGGCACGCGAAGTATACCGGCAAATGTTCCGATAAGTCGCTGCAGCTCGGCAAGTCTGTCCATAGAAGGCGGTTTGTGCTTTCCGGCCATATTTATATCAATCTCACGATCTCGGCGTTAGCGTAGCTCGTGCCGCGGTGGCGTAGGGGTTCTTTGTTGATGGCTCGCCGCAGCGCGCGGCCAAAAGCGCCATGGCCGACTATCAGAATCGTGTCCTGCGGCAGGCTGTGGAGGTGCTGCAGGGTGTCATCGGCCCTTTTTTGCAAAGCGGCCAGGCTCTCCACGCCTTCGTAAGTATCGATAGCGGATTCGTCCAGCAGGTATTTGGTGCGGGCCACCAGATCTTTACGGCCCTCTAGGGTGCCAAACTTTCTTTCGATCAAACTGTCACGAAGCTCGATAGCGTCATGAGGATAGCCAAGCTCGGTGGCGACATGTCTGGCGGTGTGGCAGGTTCGCGTTAGCGGAGAACTAATGATGACGTCGAAGGCCAAGCCTTGTTTTTTGGCTGCTTGACCAGCTTTTTTAGCCTGTGTCTGACCGGCGGGCGTCAAGGCCACGTCTGTCGACCCCGTCCATTTATGGGCTTTGTTGAACTCGCTCTCAGCGTGCCGGATAAAATACAATCGTCTCACAAGCTATAATTATAAGATGGATGTCTCTTTGAAGCCAGGCGGCTACGTGGTGGCGGTCAGTGGCGGCGTGGATTCGGTCGCGCTGTTGCACGCGCTACACTCTCGGATGCGTGCTGCTGCTAGTGATGATGGCTGGAAACTGATCGTGGCCCACTACGATCATGGAATCCGGCCGGATTCTGCCGCTGACAGACAGTTCGTTCAAAAACTGGCTGGACAGTACGGCCTACCGTTCGCCTATGACGAGGGAGACTTGGGCGTTGCCGCCAGCGAAGCTACTGCCCGCGAAGCTCGCTACGGATTTTTGCGTCAGGTGCGACAGGCAAGTGGCGCGCAGGCTATCGTTACCGCCCATCATCAAGATGACGCACTGGAGACAGCGATCATTAATATGCTACGCGGGACGGGTCGCCTGGGTTTAACGGCGCTTGCCACTACCGCGACTATCAAACGACCTCTGTTACGTGTATCTAAGCAGGACATCATCGCCTACGCTAAAAAACACAGTTTGCAGTGGCGAGAGGACAGTACTAATGCCGATCAAACGTACTTGCGCAACTACGTGCGCCACAAACTGCTGCCGCGTTTTGATGACGCGGCTCGAGAGCAGCTGCTACGGATTATCGCCACCACGCGTGAAATCAATCAAGAGCTCGATACTTTACTTGTTAAGTATCTGCGCGCGCAATCTGTTACGGAAACGCTCGATCGACAATCATTTAACTGCCTACCGCACAGCGTCGCCCGCGAAGTGCTGGCTGCTTGGCTGCGCGCCCAAGACATAAGAGGCTTTGACCGCAAAGCTCTGGAGCGCCTCGTGGTAGCGGCCAAAACTGCCCAGCCTGGCGCCATCTTTGACGTGCTGCATCACGCGACACTGCGAGTCAATAATGATAATTTGGCACTCGCGGGAGCGGAGCGCTAGCAAAAAGACTCGAGCGGCGCTATAATAGCTACTTATGAGTAAAAAACCTCTGGGAACCAATCGGAAAACCAAGAAGCCCAGCAGCCGCGGCATGAAAAATGTCGGCTTCATCGCTCTGCTCGCGCTCTTTGCTCTCATCATCTTCGCGGCCAGTAATCAGCCCAGCACTCTAAAGAAAATTCCGATCACCACCGCCGTACAAGACTCAAACTCCGGTCG
>JBAQZF010000067.1:0-9137 GCA_049790715.1 Saccharimonadales bacterium (SeqCode)
AGATGATTTCGAGCGGCCTTGGTTCGTGCTAATCGGCGCTTTGGACGAGAAATCGGGCGATTTGGTAGAGAAAATATATCGGCCGTTTGACGTGCCGATCGAGCGCTGCACGCTGGAGGAAGCGGAGTTTCAGAAATACGCCCACAATGTCTTCAACGCCGTCAAAATCGCCTTTTTCAACGAGATGCGCGTCGTCGCCAACAAAAAAGGCTGGGACGCTGACGCGGTGCTTCGGGCGACAGCCGAGAGCTGCGAAGGCATGTGGAATCCGATGTACGGCATCAGAGATTACGGCCCATTTGATGGCTCCTGCCTACCCAAAGACACCCGGGCTTTGCTGGAATGGGGCGACAAAAACAAGTTCGACTTGGAAATCTTACGATCAGTTATTTCGGCTAATTTGAAACACCAGACATTGCTGGGCAATAATAAGGCGGTGAGGGCGAATCGGCTTGGTGACATTATTTTATAACGCCTTCAAAGAGGTTTTGATATACATTCCACTGTCGATTATCGGCATCTGGCGCTGGAGCTATTGGATCGTGCGCCGCACTTCGGCGGCGCTGTATCGGCCAGAGCACACCCGCTGGCCAGATGAGCTGTACAAACGGCCGCACGTCAGCTTGGTAACCCCTGTCTACAATGAAGATCCGGTCGTTTTCGAGGAAGCCATGCGCTCCTGGATCGCTAATGGTGTCGATGAGATCATCGCCGTTATCGATAAGGCTAACACTCGTCACATCGTTGATTTTGAGCGGCGCTATGCTTCTATCAATCATGGCAAGACCAAATGCCGGCTAGTCGTGACTCCTAAGCCTGGTAAGCGAGCGGCGCTGTGCGACGGCATCGTCCAGGCCAAAGGCGACATCATCGCCCTGGTCGACTCCGATACCATCTGGGACGAATCAGTCCTGGAAAAATCCCTGCCACTGTTTCTCAACGAACAGGTCGGTGGCGCTACCGTCGGGCAGCGCATTCAAAATCCGGACAATCTCAGCAACGTGCTATTTGATCTGTTACTGTGGACACGCTACAAAGAAGAAGTGCCGTTTCTGCTGGCCATGGGCAAAGCCTTTAATACGCTGTCTGGTCGAACCGCGCTGTACCGCAAAGACGCTATTCTCAACCCTAAATACGACAATATCCACGACTTGCGGCACGAGCGCTTCCTGGGCACCCGCGGCGTTTCGGGTGACGATAAGCGTCTGACACATCTTATTTTGGAGCAAGGCTGGCTAGTGCAGTACGCCAAGGGCGCGACCGTCACCACGCCAGGCATCGGCAATCTCAAAGCTTTTATGAAGCAGCGGTTGCGCTGGACACGCAACTCCTGGCGAGCAGATCTGCGGGCTGTCACGCGCGGCTGGGTCTGGCAGCATCCAGCGCTGGCTTTCTTTATGATTGATCGCTTCTTTCAGCCGTTTATCATGCTGATTGGCCCGATGGCTTGTCTGCTGGCGATTATTGCCCGCGACTGGCTGGCGGTAGGCATTCTGGTGGCCTGGTGGTTCTTTAGCCGTACGGTTCGGCTGTTTGGTTATTTCAAAAAGCATCCTTCGCGTCTCCGTTATCTGCCAGGTTACATCTTGTACACCTACGCCAACGCCTTGCTCAAGATTTACGCTCTAGCGACTCTGCTGGAGCACAGCTGGGCGACTCGCTGGCACAAGTCCCGGATGCGTAAAACCAACTGGCGCAAGGTGATCACGCTGTCCAGTGGCAGCCTGGCGGTTATCGCCTTCGTCTTCGTGATCTATCTTTTCGTGAACGGCATCGCCCATACCACCGGCGCGAATATCAAAACGCCGCTGGCGGTACAATCTAGCGAGTTCAACCAAAAGCTCACTTTCACGACCGACTCGCCGCTAGTGCCCAAGCTACCGGCCAATACGGTGCTGCCTTCAGGAGTAAAATCCTATACGGTGCAGCAAGGCGACACCCTGCTGTCGCTGTCACAGAGGTTCCAGATGTCCTCGACAGCTATCAAAAAGCTCAATGGCTTTCGCGATCCTGACCAGATCAGCGTCGGACAGGTACTCCTCTACTACCCTGTTACTACTGCTGGAGCCGCGCAATGAGCCGGCGCGGTAAACGATTTAAGAACGTCCGGCCCGGCTTTGTATTTCTGCTGATACCGGTCGTTTTTGGATTACTGGCAGTAGGTATCGTATTTAGTAGCCGTTATCAACATGTTTTGAGCGCGGCTGGAGCCAGTCGGCTGACTACCAAAAACTGGCAAACCGCCGACGCCGCCTTCGCCCACAATGACCCCGTTTACCAGCGTAAATTCGCCTACTACAAGGTGCAGCCTGGCCAAACATTGGCTTCGTTAGCCGAGCACTTTAGCGTGCCACAGCAGACCTTAGCGACGCTCAATCCAGGAGCCATCGTCTCTGGTACGACTATCAAAGTACCGCCTGTCGAGCACGCGTTAACGCCAATTGTCGTCAATGGAGCCGGCGTTAACCTGTTGACGACACAGCTCATAGGCGGCGTCGTACACGTCAATAATTCCTTTAGCAATCCACAGGTCAAGCTCGACATCCCGACACTTATGAAGATTACTCAGGCGTATAACGCGCTTCAGCAGACCACTCCCAAACAATACCGCCTGCTCCTGCCGCTGTACGTCGAGGGCAATATACGCCTGGACATCACTAGCGATACTGTCTCGCAGTTGGCGCTCAAGAGTAACCCCGACTACGGCATCACCACGCTCACCATTCGCGACGCCGAATTGCTCGTCAAAGACAGCACTATCACCACCGTTGACCTGGCTACCAATAAGCCAGACCTCAACTACGCCGACGGTCGCAGCTTCGTGCGAGCCTATGGTAACGGCCGCATGGACATCATCAACAGCCACATGTCGTATCTGGGGATGAGCCTCGACCAGCTCCGCGATCAGGCCATCGCCAAACGGGTCAGCTTTATCTCTCAGGGCGGCATTTACGGCGTCTCCTGGCGCATCCCAACTCATTCATTCGGCCAAAATATCGTGACCGGCTGGGTGCAAAACAGCACCTTTGATCACAATCACATCGGCAGCTTCACCTTTGGTGCCTCCGGCATGACCTGGGAGCATAACCTGTTTACTAAAAACGAGGTCTACGGCCTCGACCCCCACGACGACAGCAACAACGCCCTCATCGAGAACAACACCTTCGCGAACAATGGCAAACATGGCTTCATCGTCTCCAAGCGTTGCGATTACAACATCATTCGCGATAATGTCTCCTACGGCAATAAACTCCATGGTTTCATGCTGCACGAAAACTCCGCCTACAACCTCATCGAAAACAACAAAGCCTACGACAACACCGACAACTACGTCATCTACCAGTCCAACTTCAACACCATCAAAAACAATGTCGGCTACAATGCCCGCGGCAGCAACGTCCGCATCAACCAAGGAGCTACTAATAACTTCGTCACTGGCAATACTTTGAGCGGCGGGCCGCGCGGCGTTTACCTCTACGGCGCCACCAAAAACACTCTGGTCAAAGACAATGACATCCAAAACGTCACCGACGCGCTCGTCACCAATAACGCTCAAGACGTACTGTTTACCGGCAATACCATCGCCGGACTCAAGTTTAAACTAGCTGCCAATGATCGCATCATCTTTGGCCCCAACACCATCGACAAAAAACTAGCTCCGCAAACCAGCAAGTAAAAATGTTTATACTGGCAGCCCAATGAGCAGTCCAGAAATACCATCGTTATGAACCAGTCAGCCATCAAAATCATCCGACATCCTTTCGCGGGCTTACCACCCGCTTTACAGCCATTAGTCGAGCAGCTCATCGTTCTCTACCGGAAACACTACGGCGACAATCTGACTGCCATCTATATCAACGGCAGCGCTACTCGTGGAGACTGGAAACCAGGCAGTGATATCGACATTATTGGATTTACCAAGATCCAGGACGCACAAGCTGACAAGTCGTTTTTCAAAGCCCTGCCAGATATACGGAAGGACATCACTTCGGAAGATATTGTCGAAATTGAAGCCCTGACCATCGGCGAAATGGAATTCAAACTCAACAAGCCAAAAATCATCTACCGTCTAATGATACTGGCCCTAGATGGCACTTGTATCTGGGGCACGCCATACGACTTCTCCTTCGCGGTTCCAGCTAATCCACAAGAATTCGTGTCGAGGATAAATCTGACCTATAAAAATAGTTGGCTTAAAAACACCACGACCAGACGTGCCTATCAACACCCCGAAGGGCTCCATGGCTGGACTAAGCGCTCAGCTAAAGCCGGCGTCCGTCTAGCGCATGGCATCGCTATGTTGCATGGCGCGCCCTTTGAAGCATCGTATGCCGCCAAGCTGCGCTCCATCAAGCAGTTTACCCCAGAATTGTACGAGCGGGCCTGCGAATGCGAAGCATTACGTCATAAAGCTATATTCACCTACGATGACTTCGAACTGCTCCAGAAAATCGTCGGCGACTTCATCCAGCAATCAGAACAACTCGGCGTAATCTTCCTCTCCCCCGAAGAGGATACTCAAAAATAAATTTTACTCTTCCAAGCGCAATGATAAGCACCCCAGAGACTACTACCTGATCACGAATAAACGACTGCAGAGTTTAAGACTGGCCAACTTAAAAGCCTCCTGATTTGTATTCAGGAGGCTTACTTTGATTGTTTATTTGGGTTTAGAACTGTTTGTTGATAAGGACCAGAACCTGCTCGCACACGCTCCAACCCTATGCGTCTAGTATCTCCCTACTGACACACTAGCGCAAGGCTTTTTGAACAAAGTTTCTATGCGGTTTTGACGGCAGTTTTTACTATTTTTCGCGTCGTATTTCGTTGCTCTTTAAACTACGATTTCTGTTAGCAGGTCTGTTTTGATCACTATTCTATCTGTAAAATAGCATCTCAAAAATAGTAATAGCGTTGTCTTTTTTATAACTAGAGAATCGCGCAAAGAAATTTATCCACAGCCGCTTTTAAAAATAGCTAGACGATTTTGGTGATCTTGAGGACAGTCTGATGCTGGCGATGACCGCGAACGGTACGCACGCGCTTCTTGGCTTTGTAGCGAATCGAGGTGACCTTGTCGGCTTGCACGTCGGCGTCGATTATCTCGGCGGTGACTTTAGCTTTGGCGACCAGAGGAACACCTACCTGGACGGTGTCGCCGTCAATAATTAGCAAGGCCTCAAAATCAATCGTTTTACCGAGATCTTTAAGGAGCTCAACCCGAATCGTCTCGCCTTCCTGGACGAGATACTGCTTACCACCGGTCTGAATTACTGCTTTTTTCATCTGTTATCCTACTGTCATCCTCGCGAACGCGGGGATCCAGTCAATTGTATACGCCATCAGGCGTCTTATTTAGAAAATAAAGGTACCAATAGATCATACCAAACTTCACCGCCCCTGTAAAGGCTCTCTGCCTAAGTATAGGGCTCCTATACGGTTGAAGTTACTTTTCCAGATAGAGTGGGCACGTCATATCTGGATATAAGATTGACTTTATAAAATAATCATGCTATAATTTAAACGATTTGGTAGAGTTTCTACTGTAATCGCACCTCGCGCGACCCATCGGGGTCACGCACGAATTCAGGAGAGTGCTGCTACTATGCGTCACAAGTTCCAGGTCTTGGGCCTGATGGCCTTCGTCGTCCTCATCGTAGTGTCGTGCGTCGGTGTCGCGCAAGCGATAGCCGAACAGCCGATGACCCCGGCCCAATCGCTGGGCACGCCGAACGTGGCCATGAACTACGGCGGCGGGGGCAAGGCCTTCCTCACGCCCTGGTACCACAAGGCACCGTACCTCTCGACCACGAACGTCTACGATCAGCAGACGGGCACCTTCGTCCCCTGCGAGCACGCTGGGTGCATGAAGATCATCACCCTGCGCGGCCGGCACGGCATGCAGTACATCGCGTTCAAGTCCAAGCCGACCCAGCGGGTCATCTACGGCTCGTTCAGCTACATCGACCGCAACGGTGTCTACTCGTACAGTTCCAACGTCTGGGGCGGCATTCCGGTACCGACTTCGATCAAGGTCGTCGTCGACGGTTTCCCGTCACGTCTGCGGCTGTACTATGCCAGTGCCCAAGTCTACGACCCAAGCCTGTCGGCACCGACACCAGTCCCTAACAATTCCGGCACCTGCGAGATGTCGAACAGCTGCGCCATGAAGTAAATGTCGAGACCAGTGGGAAGCGAAAGCTTTACGGCCTTCGCTTCCCACAGTGTCTCCATCTACCACTGCTCACTTTCCTGAATTCTTAACCTCTACATTATCAATCAGTTACAGTGGAAGTGACGACGTACCTTCGTCGCGAAAATCAGCTATTTTTATCAATTTTTATCGTCAAGGTAACATCGCCTACAGAGACAGTAACTGAAAAACTACTCTTTTCGGCCTCAGAAAGGCCTGTGGCAAGAGTTTCGGTCTGGATAGTATGCATGAGCGTTTTGTCGTCCAAGACAGCTTGGAGTGCTTTATCATCGGTCTGGAGGGCTAGTTTTATGCGGTCATCGACATCTAGGCCGGCTTGTTTGCGCGCTTGCTGGACATGGCGGATAATTTCGCGGGCTAGACCTTCCTGTTTGAGTTCAGGGGTAATATCTGGATCAACCCACGCAGAAATCCCTGCCTGTGGCTCTGAAGGCTCTTCACCATCAAGCTGGATATTTACCATTGGAAAATTTTTATCATAACAAACTGATTTAACATTAGTTTCTTCGGCAATAATCTCTTCAAACTCGGGTCGAATTGGGCTTATAGAACTATATCGAAGCAGCTTGAGTGGTTGCCGAATCTTTAAACCTTGAGCCGCACGAGAGCCAAGACCATTACGCACGACCATACGAGTTGTTTCCATCTCATTTAATAAGAGCTCGTTGATATGGCCGGATTCGGGCCAATCTAAGAGATGGACGGATTCACCACCGGTCAGGTTGCGGTACAGTTCTTCAGAAAGAAATGGCGTAAACGGCGCCAAAATCAGGCTCAGTTGAACTAATACGTAGTGCAGCGTCCGGTAGGCAGCGTCTTTATCGCCGACCTCTGGGACATACAGCTGAGTGCTGGAGGGATTTTCTCCGGGAGCAGCGGAAGGAGCGGTACGTTCGGTACCGCGCGTGAGCAGCGCAGTGGAAAAATTGTCTCCAGTGCCAGCAGTATCGCCGGAGCGAGCGGCTGTGCCGCTTGCTGAGGCGCTACGGTGCGTGTCCCAGGGTTTCCAGAAGCGTTTGCGGCTGCGACGGACATACCAGTTACTGGCGTCATCGATGAATGGCAAGATAGGCTTGAGGGCGTTGGGCACGTCGTAGCGCTGCATGTGGGCGTCTACTTCTTGAGAGAGTTGATGTACGCGGGAGACAATCCATTCATCTAAAGGATTAGGTGAACCACTCTTGTCATCCTCGTGAATACGGGGATCCAGTGAAAACGATGTACCTGCAGCGCTCTTATGTTGACTGGATTCCGGATCGAGTCCGGAATGACAAGCAGCAAGCGGGTCAGTTGGCAGTTCCCCTTCGGCCAGGCCGCTGTCCCAGCCATCTACATCAGCGTACAGGGTGAAGAAGTCGTACATGTTCCAGATCATCGCCAGTTTGCGGGCCACATCGGCGACATCTTTGTCCTGAAGGGCAAAATCTTCGGCGTTTAACACCGGTGAGTTTAGGAGCAGGAAGCGCAAGCTGTCAGCGCTGTATTTGTCCATCAATTCGTTAGGATCAGTATAATTACCGTAACTTTTGCTCATCTTGCGGCCGTCGTTGCCGGCCAACGTACCGCTGACGATAACGTTTTTGAAGGAATTCACCCCAAACAGGCCAACAGATACGGTATGGAGGTAGTAAAACCAAGCGCGGACCTGGCCAACGTACTCCGAGATGAAGTCGCCGGGGAAATTTTGCTCGAATTTGTCAGTATTTTCAAACGGATAATGGAAGCGAGCAAACGGCACCGAGCCGCTCTCGAACCAGCAGTCTAACACCTTATCAATCCGTTTGTATTCGACGTCATCTATTGTGAAAGTTACATCATCTACCCAAGGTCGGTGGTAGTCTTCCAGCTCCACACCCGATAACTCCTTGAGTTCAGCGTAGCTGCCGACGACTTTGATGTGCTCTTTACCCTGTTTGTCTACGCCCTTCCAGACCGGCATAGCCGTCGCCCAGAAGCGGTCGCGACTCAGATTCCAGTCTGGCGCTGACTGCACCGTCTTAGCAAAGCGCCCCTGTTTGATGTGCTCTGGGAACCAATTGACGTTGCCGTTTTGCTCCAGCATCTGCTCGCGCTGGCCCTCGATATCCATAAACCAACTGGGGTGGGCGCGATAGATCAGCTTGGTGCCGCAGCGGTGGCAGTGCGGGTAGCTGTGGCGGTAGAATTCAATTTTCCAGACAATACCTTGTTCATGCAAGCGCTTGGCAATCGGTTTATTGGCCTCCCAGAGTTGCTGCCCTTTCCATTCGCTTTCCTCAGTAATAATACCGCTATCATCAATAACATGAGCCACTGGAAAATCTGCTTGCCGCGCTAAAGCGTAATCATCCTCGCCATAAGCCGGCGCTTGGGTGACCACACCGGTACCCTCTTCAGTAGTCACAAAATCAGCATGATGCACTTTGTGAGCTTTTTTGCCCCAGTTACGAAAGATTGGCTCATAGGCCTGGCCCACAAGCTCTTTGCCCTTAAATTCGCGTAGCACAGTGAATGCAATAGGCTGATGTCTTTCATCGGTCAAAACTTTTTCGACAGTATCTTTGGCCAGTATAAACTTTTCATCACCAACCAACACTTCGACATAGTCCGCCTTTTGGTCAACAGCTAATCCAGTGGTTGCGAGTAGCGTCCACGCCATGGTCGTCCAAGCTAACAGATAGCTATCGCTGTCAACGAGCTTGAATTTGACATACGCTGAGGGGTCGGTGTCATCTTGATATGAATTATCCATAGCCACTTCGGCCTTACTAATAGGGGTGGCATCGCGGATACAATACAGTAATACTTTCTCGCCTTCGTAGATCTTACCCTCGTTGTAAAGTTTTTGGAAAGCCCACCAAACAGACTCCATAAACTCTTTGTCCATGGTCTTCCAAGCGCCTTTGAAGTCAACCCAGCGGCCAATTCGGCCGACAGTTTCTTC
>JBAQZF010000068.1:0-1683 GCA_049790715.1 Saccharimonadales bacterium (SeqCode)
GCTGATCTGTGGGAGACATTTAGTACTGCTAGTGGACAGGATGTTGGTAGCTTTATGGACGACTGGATACGCCGTCCAGGTTATCCACTAGTGAGCATCGACTGGCAACCAGGCGACAAAACGTTGCAGTTAGAGCAGCGACGCTTCCTGAATGATCCCTCTCTTGAAAACAGCGAAACCGAAGCTTGGCAAGTGCCGCTAGCGGCTACGCAGGCACTGAGCGAACCGTTACTAGCCAAACAAAAAGCTACTGTACCCATAGAGTCATCAGTTGAAAATCCGCTCCTCTTTAATCACGACGGTCAGAGTTATTTCTTGCCCTATTATACAGAGCCAGCTCATTTACAACAGATCGTCGACGGAATTAAAAACGATAAGGTCGGTGTGATTGACCGTCTGTTATTGCTTGATAATTACACTATGTTGCAGCGTGGCGGCGTTAGCAGCACAACTGACCTTCTAGAAGTGTTACAAGGCTACGATCACGAAACCAGCGAAAGCGTCTGGGGCTGCATGGCTGTGGCGATCGGCGAAGTTCGTAAACTGATTGAAGGCGACGAAACAAGTGAGGGGCAGCTCCACGCGCTCGTCGGCAAACTGGTACAACCAGTGGTAAATCGTCTCGGTTGGGAAGACACATCTGATGATTCAGCTCAGGACTTACGTTTGCGCGGACTGGCTCATTCAATTGCCGCCGGCGCTCAAATCCAAAGCGTGCTTGATGAAGGCTTGCGGCGCTTTAAGACCATGGAACAACCGAGCGACTTGCCAGCTAGCACGCGCACCGTCATCTACCACATCGCTGCCCGACATGGCACAGAAGCCGATTTTGAAAAACTCCTCAAGCTGCACCACACGCTCATCAACGCTGACGAGAAAGAAGAAGTCGCCGCTGGTTTAGCGTCAGCCAAAGACCCTAAGCGCTACAAACAACTGCTACCAATGCTGACCAACGGTGAAGTCCGCCGCCAAGACCTGCTGCACTGGTTCGCCTGGCTACTGCGCAACCGTTATAGCCGCGAAGCTGCCTGGCAATGGTTAGTCGAAACCTGGGATTGGATCGAGAAAGAACTCTCCAGCGATAAAACCTACAGTTATTTTGCCCGTTACGCCGGGAGTGTTTTTAGCCGCCCTGACGAATTGAAAAAATTCCAAGAATTTTTCGAGCCAAAGAAGTCAGTCGTAGGGCTAGACCACGAAATCACGCTTGGCGAAGCCGACATCCGCAGCCGCATCGCCTGGCGGCAGCGTAACGAAGCTACCGCTAAAGCATGGCTGCAAAAACACAAAGCCTAAAACACGTTGTCGATGAAACTTAGGATGGTGAAGTTTTTGCCGGCGACTTCAATGGCGGCTAATTGGTATTCACCTCGCCATTTGCATTCTTCAACCCAAGTATTCGCTGCATAACTCATTTGCCGTAGCTTAGTAGCTGTAATTGCCTCCAATCCGCCACCCTGCTCGTCATTGAAACGATATTTTACTTCGACGAAATACATGACATTGTCTTTTTCAGCGATAATATCGATTTCGCAGCGCGGCCGACGCCAATTGCGCTCGACAACTTTGTAACCGCGCATCTCAAGATACACGCCCGCGGCTGCTTCAGCTTTCCTTCCCGTCTCAGTCGAGTTCATGCTGGGTATTGTAGCAAACTCTGAATGGGCTTGAAGGAGCGACGAT
>JBAQZF010000069.1:0-3999 GCA_049790715.1 Saccharimonadales bacterium (SeqCode)
CTCGCAGGTGACGTAGCAGAGCGGGGTTGTAGTGAATTGCTACATGGAGACCATATACGTCCAGCCATGCAAGCAGTTGCAACTGGTAAAGATTTAGAGGCACTACAACTGCGGCCGCGAGAATCAGACCACACTCAAGAAGAGTGGATTACTGAACTCAGAAAACGCGATACAATTATCTGGCGTGGCATCAGGGAAATCATTGCTGACGTAGATCAGCATGGCGAGGATATTGTAGCTGAAGGTAATATCTGGCCAGATTTTGCTGCTAAAATAGCTGGTAGTTATGCTCTAAGGGCAGCGTTCATAATTGACACAAATGTGGCAGAACATACCAGCCGACTCCACGAGCTCGCTCGAGCCGATGATACCAACAATAACTGGATGCGAGACTGGGACGAGGATCGACTAAATAAGTGGGCACCCTACAACGTAGCCCGCAGCCTAAGAATAGCCGAACTCGCTGAAGTTTACGGCTTTCCTGTCTTTGACATTGCAGACAATGGCATTACTGCTGCCCAAATAAAGGCGGCAAGTTATTTGCTTGCCCCATAGTACACCTAAGAACTCATCGGGTAAAACTCCGGGTGCCGAGCCAGGCCTTACCACTGTCCATATGTGGCTCAGTAAAGTTCCAGGCTGGTAGAGGAGTCAGGCGAAGCGCGACCCGACTCTCGTGAGAGAGTCGGCGTGAAAACGGCTCCTTGTGGTCTAAAACTAATCGTCTTATACTAGTAGTCTAACGAGGGAGAGTTATCATGAGCAAATTTGACCAAGCCAAGATGTTAATGCGCGTCAAAAAGATTCAAAAAGAGCTGCAAAAACAGATCATTACCGTCGAAAAGGGCGATGGCGCCGTCAAAGTCGAGATCACCGGCGAGCAAAAGATCAAAAAAATCCACATTGACCCCGACTGCATCGACAAGGACGACATCGGCGAGCTAGAGCGCTGGGTGGAAGACGCCGTCAAAGAAGCCATCGGCGAAAGCCAACGGGTGGCCGCCGAAAAAATGCAACCGATGATGGGCGCTTTGGGCAATCTCGGCCTTTAGCGGCGCGTTCTGGCCGACAGTTTAGAGAAGAGAAAGACTCCGCGTGCAACTATTACCCCCAGCCCTTCAAGACTTGATTGACGCCTTTGGCCTCTTGCCGGGCGTCGGCCCGCGGACTGCCGAACGCTATGCCTACTATCTGATTCGCCATGGCAGTGACGCGCCGCACAAACTAGCAGCCGCCTTGACCGCCCTCCAGAGCGGCGTCGGCTACTGTAGCAAAACCTTCGCGCTCGTGCCAGCCGGCCAAGACCTGTCTGATCTATATACCGACCCTCGCCGCGACAAACAGCTAGTAGCCGTCGTAGCCGAGCCATTTGATCTGGTGGCCCTCGAAAAAACCGGCCAGTTCAAGGGCACCTATCACGTGCTCGGCGGCTTGGTATCACCGATCGATGACATCGGCCCCGATCAGCTGCATATCAAAGAATTAGTCCAGCGCATCGACGAAGATAAGATTACCGAAATAATCCTGGCCACCAACGCCAGCGTCGAGGGCGAATCCACCGCGCTCTACATCCAACAACAGATCGGCGACCGCCCCGTCAAAATCACCCGCTTGGCTCGCGGCCTATCCGTCGGCGTCGACCTAGAATACGCCGACCAAATCACCCTCAGCCGCGCCCTAGAAGGTCGCCAAACTATATGAAATCTCAATATGCCACATTAGAGTGGAGACCGTTAGAATTCCTGAGTAGTCCTGAGTTTTCTCCAGGATACCCCGACTTAGAAGCTAAATTAACTGTCTTTCTAAAGAGATAATCTATACTAGTGATATGTCCTATCCTGAAACCGAACAAATTAAACAGATTATTGACGGCGCGAACAGCATCGTCATAGTGCAGGCCGATAATCCGGACGGCGATAGCCTGGGCAGCGCGCTGGCGCTGGAGCAGATCATTGGCGATTTGGGCAAAGAGCCGTATCTATATTGCGGCGTTGACGTGCCTGGGTATCTGCGCTACATGAGCGGCTGGGATCGGGTGCAAAAGGAGTTGCCGCGCGCATTTGACGCCAGCATCATCGTCGACGCTTCGACCATGACTTTATTCGAGAAGCTGGCGCAGTCCGGCCAGCAGGGGTGGCTGGCTAGCCAGCCTTGCGTGATTTTAGACCATCATCAAACGGTCGAAAATCTAGTGCCATTTGCTACGGTGACCGTCAACGACCACACTCGCGCTTCTGCCGGCGAACTGATCTACCTGATAGCCAAACAGTTGCGGTGGCCGGTATCTGTCGTGGCTCAGGAGTTTTTGATGACCTCCATCCTCGGCGACACCCAAGGACTGAGTAACCAACTAGCCTCGGCGGAAACTTACCGGATCATGGCTGAGTTTGTCGAAAACGGCGTTGACCGGCCCAAACTAGAGGAGCTACGGCGCGAAGCCGGCAAGATGCCGCTGGAGATTTTTCGCTACAAGGCTGATCTAATCAAGCGCACTGAATTCGCCCATGACGGCGCGATCGCCTCGGTGGTCATTCCCCAAGATGAAATTAATCAGTATAGCCCACTCTACAACCCCGCGCCGCTAGTGCAAGCCGACATGCTCCAAACTGCTGGCGTGCGCCTTGCCATCGTCTTCAAACACTACGCCGACGGCAAAATCACCGCCGCCATCCGTTGCAATGTCGGCTACGGCGTGGCTGCGCGACTGGCCGAGCATTTTGGCGGCGGCGGTCACGCCTATGCCAGCGGCTTCAAAATCACCTCCGGCCGTCCATTCACCGAAGTAAAATCCGAATGCTTGAGCTTCACCGCCGACTTACTAGATAAAGAGGAACGCAAGACTGATGAAGCTGCATAATACGCTGACTAGAAAAATCGAAGACGTCGCGCCGCTGGATGGCCAGGCGTTTCGGGTGTATTCGTGTGGGCCGACGGTTTATAACCACATTCATATTGGTAATTTGGCGTCGTTTATTTTTGCTGATACGTTGCGGCGTACCTTGGCGCTGGCTGGCGACACAAAGGTCAAGCATGTCATGAATTTCACTGACGTCGATGATAAGACCATCCGCAGCAGCCAAGAGCAATATCCTGACCTGGAGCCAAAAGCGGCTCTGCTGAAGCTGACCGAAGAGTACGGGGAGGTGTTTTTACGAGATACGCGGGCCGTCGGTAATGATGTAGGTGCCATGACGTTCGTCAAAGCCACCGATAGCATCGAGGCTATGCAAGAGTTGATCAGATCGCTGCACAAGCAAGGTTTTGCCTATCTAGCCGATGACGGCGTGTATTTCTCTATCAAAGCCTATCAAAAGAGCGGCAAACAGTATGGGCAATTAACAGAGATCACTACTGACTCTACTAGTGAGGCTCGTATCCAAAATGATGAATACGACAAAGAATCGGCGCATGATTTCGCGCTGTGGAAAAAGCAAAAATCGGGCGAGCCGGCCTGGGATTTTGAAATCGACGGCACAGATCTCAAAGGCCGCCCCGGATGGCACATCGAGTGTTCGGCTATGAGCGCCGCGGGGTTGGGGCAGCCATTTGACATTCACACTGGCGGCATCGATCTGATATTTCCGCATCACGAAAACGAAATCGCTCAGAGTACGGCCGGAAAAGACGAGCCGCTCTATGCCAAAGTCTTCGTCCATAACGAGCATTTACTAGTCAACGGACAAAAGATGAGCAAATCACTTAATAATTTTTATACCCTAAAAGATATAATAGCTAAGGGATTTGACCCTCTGGCTTTTCGGCTATTGGTGCTGCAGTCGCATTACCGGCATCAGGCGCATTTTAGCTGGGAGAACTTGGAAGCCGCGCAGAATAGATTGCGTGACCTGCGAGCTTTTGCTGATCTCAAGCATCAGGCTGCCGCTGAGACTACCGTCATAGATGAGATACAGAGTCAGACGTACGAAGGCTTCATCAGCGGCCAGTCGAGAGAGTTCAGCGACGATCTCAATACGCCTGGCGCCTTGAGCTTCCTTAGCT
>JBAQZF010000070.1:0-8274 GCA_049790715.1 Saccharimonadales bacterium (SeqCode)
CCTCACTGAGCTGCGGATCACACTTCAAACTCAACTGCACCGGACTCTTACCCTCGGAGATCAGCGCGAACATCTTATCACCCGTTTTGTACACCGCCACCCCCTCGCCAAACGGATACTCCAACCGCGCGCCAGGCATACTCAAAACATATTCTTCAACCGTCTTGTGATCCATAAGCTAAATTGTAGCAAAAGCTCCAGCTAGTCTAGCCCGAACCCGCATTATCCGGTCCAAAAACGTAGCCAGCAGGGAAGGTCATATCAGCACCCTTTTCTCCGTCTACTGCTGCCTCGACAGTTGCCTCAGGCGCATTACTGTAGTCCCATGTCGCTTGAGCCGCTCCCGGACGAGGAGGCTGCAAAGTCGCCGTAACTTCGTGAGGACGATCAACTCGATACCTGACATCAGTAGTTGGTAATTCCCCTTTGTGCTGAACGACCCGAACCTTAAGTACGCCCTTATCATTTACGACCGCGCCGTAGTGATCCCCGCCAAGCCTAATCGGATTATCAACAAATTTTGCGTTGGGGATACCAATAACGTGAGCTTGTTCTCGAGTAAGGGGAAGCTCTCTGTCAAGTTCAGTCGGCACGTTCTCAACAGTCTCAAAGCTATTTAAGGCCTTGGTAATTTGCCGGGCCTGTTGTTGAGGCTTCGCCTTCGTATCCAGTACGGTTCTTTCGGGTTTAGGTAAATGTTTATGATGAGACTCCGCGCCAGAACCTGCGAGCGCGAGTATCACCATAAAAGCTGCTATAGGCGTCACAGCATCGGCAGTTTCGGCGATACGTCGTCTGGTTGATTTTTGTTTTTCGCTCATAACGTTATATTAGCATATATTATCAATAAAATCAACTTATTATTTGTCACCTGAGTAGCGCATTAGGCCGACGAAGTTTTTACGAACTACTCGCCTTGATTCTTAAACCATTTCAGATAGTATTGCAGCTCGGCGATAGATTCTTGTATGTCATCAAGTGCGCGGTGAGTTTTATCCTTTTCAAATTCCATATCGTACCTACCCTGCATGACCACTTTCCAGGTGCTGACGTCCAGCATCCGGTAATGCAGCTTTGAATCCAGCCGCGGCCACCACTGTTTGATGAAATTCCGATCATTATGGATGCTGTTGCCCGCCAGAATTGCTGGTTCAGATCCGAAATGCTGCTCAACCAGACTCATTAGCTCCTGCTCCACCTGCTCGCTCGGCTTGCCGCTACCCGCATTTTTGATAAATTCATCGCGATTTTCCGGAAATTCGGCCCACCAAGGATCTTTCCCTAGGCGATCAGCTACAAAATCCGGCGGCTGATTGACAATAGTCTGGTAACTAGCCGACGTTTTGAAATCAAAATCCGTAACTATCGCCGCGACCTCGATAATCCTGTCCGTTCGCGGATCCAGCCCCGTCATCTCCAAATCCACCCACAACAGTTTCGTCGGCACCGCGCTTTTATCAATCATTGCCAGTCATTATACCCTAAGGCGTACGCGATCTGGGCTTAACGGCGAAAGATGGTTGGGGACTTACAGATAAAGTCGCGCGAATCGAGCTGGTCGACCATGGCTTTGGCCACCGCGCGGCGGTTGATGGTTCGCACTGGTGAAGACCACCGCGGGCGCAGCGCATAATTGTCACCACCGAAGGTATTCATAACCGGCGAGCGGATGACCGTCCACTCCAGATCGCTGGCCCGCAGCAGACGGATGTGTTTTTCGCCGTCTTTGACGATTTTACCCAGCAATAAGCCTGACGCCATGTGTGATATTTTTTGTACAGCGCCAGGTTTGTCAGTCGTGTCATGCGCGTCCGCCCCTGTCAGACTGACAATTCGGCGTAGTCCAAGCTTCCGCATGGTCGGAATGATGACCGCCATCCCGCCACTTACCACGTCCTTTTGTTTGGTGCCCCAACTGCCAAGGGTCGATATGACCGCGTCGCTGCCCTCTAGCGCCTGACACACGTCATCCGCCACATGGATGTCGCCGCGCACCACCGTCACCGCCACGTTTCCCTCAAATGGATTATGTCGGTGCACGAACACCGTTGGTTGGTGCTTCCGAGCTAGCAGCTCTTCAACTACCAATCGCCCTACTCTCCCTGAGGCCCCGAAAACGGTTACTTGCATACGTCCAGTATAAACCTTGAATATTTCTTAAGCCGTCTCTGAAATTCTTAAATTTTTATTGATCTTTGGCACGAGCACTACTCAAGGCATCGCTATACCACTGCAAATCAGTCAGCAGATCAATCAGTGCGGCTTGTGGCCCGTACGGATTAGCGCGGGCCTCTTCGGACAGAGCGCCGGACTCATCGATCATGTCGCTCATGCCCGTTATAGCCAGCGCAGGGCCAGTCGGCACTATCGCCGCTTTGCTCTCCGATAGAATTTCTTTAAGGTCAGTCATAGCGCGGGCGCCACCGGCCGAACCATGCGACACTACAGCCGCCGGCTTATGTACGAATTCCCAGGTAACGTAATCCAGCGCGTTCTTCAATACAGCTGGGATCGAATGATTATATTCAGGTGTTACAAACAGATAAGCATCGAACTCTTCCAGCTTGGCCAGCCAAGGTTTGACCGCCGGATCAATCACGCGCTTCGGATTGTAGCGCGGCGAAATCGGCTCATCGAAAAACGGCATCGGATAGTCTTTAAGGTCGACAAGTTCCGCCTCGATCCCCTCTGTTTGCTGAGCAGTATTACAGACCCATGCGGCCTGCTGGACTGTCTTACGTCCCTGGCGCGTAGCCCCGATGACAACGGCTAATTTCATATTTACCTCCTTTATGATATACTTTTTATAGTATTAAGCAGTTATTAAGTATAGATGCATTACTATACTTTGTAAAGTATGAAAATTACCTCTGTTAGCAAACCCCTCGAACCACATATTGGCTGTATCGCCGCGGCTATGGAAATTATCGGCAATAAATGGACCGCGCTAATCCTACGCGACCTATTTAGCGGCCCCAAACGCTTCTGCGAGCTGGAAAAATCCGTCGGCACCATCAACCCGCGCACCCTCAGCCAACGACTCGATGACTTGGAAGCCGACGGCATCATCACCAAACAAAGCTTCGCCGAAGTCCCGCCCCGCACCGAATACACTCTGACTCAAAAAGGCCACGACCTCCGCCCCATCCTCAAACAAATGGCCGCCTGGGGCAACACATATTCCAAATCAGCAAACTATTAAATCTATTTAAGAAGTTTTAGAAGTTCTTTTTTCCAGCCAGATACAAAGTTGACACCCGGACATTGTGTCTTTTTACGACTGACTTCGGAGTGACCGAAAATACGTTCAGGCTGCACTCGTGGGTATCGCTGACTAATAAAGTCGCCAAGTTGTCGTAATAGTTCGGGCGCGGGATCTTTTTGTTCATAGTCATTATCCAGGCAAATGGCCACGCTGCGTCGATTTATATCCCAGTTGGCAGCATGCCAACCGAGATCCCTGTCATGCAGTAGTCGGTCGACGTTGCCATTCATCCGCAGCAGCCAATGATACACATAAAACACCGGTCGTCCATCACGTACATGATTTGACCACAGGGGATGGCCCCGTAAGCCTTCCTCTCCAGAGATAGTTGGGTTATTGAAATATGGCACATAAATATTTAGCATCTGTACGGCATTCATGTAGCTCAAGGAGTAGCCAGGCTCACTGCCAGTATGATGAATAATAATCGTATCGATAGGTTCTCGCTGGGCATCTAGATTGGGGCCGTAGTCAGCCAGTGCTATAGTACTCTCTCGCAAAGCCTGTTCAAAAAAGTCGCGTACTTCACGCTTAATATTTTGCGCATCTTTATTTTCAGGATCTTTTTCCCAATGAGCTCGTAATCGTTTCAGTTCAGGATACAGCTTTATGTACCAATCTGGCTTACGGATAGCCGTCTGCCATGCAGTCTCATCAAACGCGTTCGACATGACGCCCTATTTCTTCTCTTTGAAATCGAGGGCCGCGGAGTTGATGCAGAAGCGCATGCCAGTCGGCTGATCTGGCGCATCATTGAAGACATGCCCCAGATGGCTGCCGCAGTTGGCGCAAGTCACCTCCACGCGGCGCATACCATGATCAGTGTCTTCGACGAGCTTCACCGCCTCGGTATTGGCCGGATCATAAAAGCTCGGCCAGCCACTACCGCTGTCAAACTTAGTGTCGCTTTTAAAGACCACCGCGCCACAGGCGCCGCAGACAAAATCACCAGTTCCCTTTTCGTGTAATAACTTTCCGCTAAACGGCGCTTCCGTGCCTTTTTCGCGCAAGATACGGTACTGCTCAGGAGTCAGCTTGTCTTTCCACTGATCTTTGTCGGTCATACAATCTAGTATAACGCAGACCGGTCATATGTATTTCGCTGTCGAGAGAAAACTCCTTTACCATCTTTATTTGCGTTCTGTATAATAAGATGTTATTGTGTCAGGAATATGACATCGTTTGAAAGTAAGTATCCATCTGAACATTCCGTCGAAGATATATGGCGAGCTATTAATACGCCCCCGCCGAGAGATCTGGCAGCAGTTATAAATCCGCTTTTTGAAGTTGAATATACCGGGGAATCTCAGATTGGGCTTGGTACATTGATAATTTATATACCTAGGCGGATAGAACACCTGCGCACCTTAGAGGAATAGTTAAGATGCTGCTCCCTCGAGATGTAACTTTACGCGTAGAAGAATTTGCGCCTCAGACAAAAACAAGAACAGACGTGTTAGAGAGCCGTAAAGCTAAGGGCACAATAAAGCATAGTGTTGAAGACGCCGGAAATGGTACTGGATTACTGGTAGTCGAGGCTGACCTTTCAATTGACGGGCTGGGATCCATAACCGAACTCCCTGCTGTGCAGCGTGGTATTCAAGAATCGACTCAACTACTATTGGAGCACCTGCCAGAAATCATACAATCTTAGGTAGTATTTTTTAGTTTTTTTATAAATTACGTAAATGCTGGTTGGGCGGGATTATTTTCTCTTTTTAGGCGTGTCGAGCTTGTCGAGGTTAAAGATCTTGATAATGGCGTAAATGAAGGCTAGCACGAACAGAAAGTCGATCAAGGCATAGACGAAAGCGCCCCAAGCGAACTGTTGGGCGCGGCCATGGAAGTGGGCGGTTGTCACTCGGGCGCTGAGTTTCTGGCCATTGAGGAGTAGCCCGTAGAGCGGGTCAATAAAGCTAGTAATCAGCTGTTTGATAACGGCTTGGGCCTGGGTAGCGATAGCAAAACCAACCGCCAGGCTGATGACGGCGTGCTCGCGCAAAAACGTCACGAAACCGCCAACTGGATTGATTTCGTGAGCTACTCGGGAAGCAACTCTTGGTTTTGGCTTGCGGGTGCTGCTGGCTTGCTGCATACGTAATGAGCTGCCACGAGTGGCTAATCGGGCACTGTTTGGTTTGGAGATTCTTTTTCTTTCTGCCATAACATTGAGGATTATATCACATTTTTTCCGGAGATGCAATGCCTAGCAAGTCGAGTCCTGCTTTGAGCGTATCAGCGTAGCGCTCAACAAGACTAAGACGTACACCCTGCCGAGCATCGCCAATGACCCGATTATGCTCGTAAAACCGGTTGAACGTCTGAGCCAATTCGTATAGGTACGTACAGATGTGGTGCGGCATCAGCTCGGTGACCGCTTTATCGACCACTTCGGGATACTCGGAAATTTTCTTGAGTAGTGAGCGTTCGTTGGTTTGCAAGCTGTTCGGACTTTCTGCCTCGGAGGAGTGAGCAAGCGCCACAGGCGAAGGCCTCGCCTTCCCTGTAGAGCGCTCCGGAGAGGTAGAAAGTCCGACAGCCCCTTCATCTCTGGCTTTTCGTAAAATACTTCGGGCCCGCGCGTGCGCGTACTGCAAATACGGCCCGCTATTGCCTTCCAAGCTGACTGACTCCTCGGGGTCATAGATCAAATCGCCGCCCATGCGCTGTTTCAGGAAGGCGTATTTGACCGCCCCGAGCACCGTTTCTTGACTTTCCTTGCCGGTGAGTAATTTGTTTGCTGCCGCGGCAGCGTCCAACACGTCGACAGCTCGCAGGAAATTGCCTTTGCGACTGCTCATCTTGACGCCGCCTTGCAATTTGACTAGGCCATGCGTCAGATGCGAGGTCGCCCGCGTCAATTCCGGCGCGAATTGCTCGATACTCTTAAGCACCACAGCCATGTATTGCTCTTGCTCGTTGCCGGTAATGATGACCGAGCGGTCGAAGTTATAATCCTGTTTTTTGAGCATGATGAGTCCGACGTCTTTGGCTTCATAGGTTGGCAGGCCTTCGGAATTTATAAAAACCCTAGTGTGCAGCCCGTATTTTTCACCGTCAAATATAACGGCTCCGTCGCTTTTTTGATAGACGTCGCCGATATGCTCGCGGACTGTTTGCAGTCCGATAGGCGCTGTTTGGCTTTCCGGGTAATATTTTTCAAACGTGGTGCCGATTCTCTCATAAAAGGTGTCAAAATAATCATAGCTCCACTGGCGGCACGTCCAGTAGATTCGCGCGAAGGGCGAGTCGTGGTCGCTGTCCGCGTGCAGTTGGTAAACGCGCTTGTTGAGCGCGATTATCTCGGCTTTTGCCTGCTCGTTGTCTTCGTAGGCCTGGGTACCTGCTACGTAGGCTTTGGCCATCCATTCTGAACGATCAGCTTCGGGTATATCGGCTAATTTTTCAGGATGTTCGCCATCTAGCTCGCCGAGAATTGCCCACATGGTCTTACCGACATGTAGACCAACATCACCGCCAAAATTAACGCGGTGCACATCAGCCCCCGCCTGCTGCAACAGATTGGCTATGGCATTACCGACAACGCTGGTGTAGAGATGCCCGGCGTGCAGCACCTTGAAGGGGTTGGGGTCGGAGTATTCGGCGACAATTGTCTGTCCGGCAAGTGATTTTGCCGGTTCAGCCCGCGCCGCTTGAAGCAGCGCGGCATCAGCCAACGTGAAATTAAGAAATCCGGGTCCGGCAACGGATATATCGCTGACTATATCGGCTAAATTTTCACGAAGTTTCACGACCAGTTTTTCAGCGATATCGCGTGGTTTTTCACCCACCTGCTTCGCTAGCTGCAGCGCCACGTTGGTAGCATAGTCGCCAAACTGCTCTTCGGGCCGCGTCAGCTCTACCTTTAGCGCAATGCCGAAGGCTTCTTGCGCGGCAGTTTTGATTGCCTGTTCTATATCTTGCCTCATAGACCCAGTATAACAGAGGTTAGTTCAGGATCGGCGGAGGAGTCCGATACTACGCCACACGAGACCATACATGCTAGCCAGCAGCACGAAAAAGGCGATGATCGTCACCAGCATCTGCGGATAGGCCGAGGCGTGCTGCAGGCGGTCAGATACGTCGAAAAGCAACCCGCCAGGATTGGTCAAGATGTCCCAACTATTCCAGCGCAGATCGCGGCCGATATAGACAGCGATGCTGCAGACTGCCAGCGTGATGGCGATCCAAAATGCCGCCGCAGTGCCGCTCAGACGGCGTTTCAGCTGCACATGTATCAGATACAGGCTACTAAAGCCCAACACCACGCCGATATAGATAAATGACGTGAACATAAGCGTGTCATATAGTATGTCAACCCGTTGCACGTCTTGCAGGTGGATAAAATCACTGATCATGTAGAAACTATTGGGCAAAAAGACCAGCCACAGCACGCTGAGGCTCAATCCCTCCCAGCTCGACCACAGTTTATATCTCAGCATACTCACCAGGCGAATGACAAATAACAGAGGTAGCCAGGCCAAAAACAGATTCCACAGCAGATAATTGTAATCGAGGCTGCTGTTGCGCCAGGCGCCATAGGCAAACAAACCGATGCTCGTGAGCGTCGAAATCCCTAATGCCACCATAAACTGGGTACGGGGCAACCGCCACTTCACCATACTGGATCAATTATACCAAGCTCTGAAGAGGCGTTTTGGTTTTGCTAAAAGTCTACCCCTGTTACTCGTCGAGAGTTTTTTTGAATTTTTCTATGAGGTCGACTGGGGTCGGATTGATGCCGCCCAATAGCGCGGTGTAGAGCGTCACGAAATCACCGAGGGCGATCGTCCAGAGGAGCTGTTCTAGTAGGTCGGCGCCCTTTGTCTGCACTACTAGCGGACTGGGACGCATGCCAGATAGCAGGCGCTCGCTGACTACGAAGCGTTTTTGTATCCGTTCGTGCTCGAGGTTGCTCCGGAGATCGACAACGGCGTACGGTTTGTCGACCGGTTGCTTTGTCCAGCCGATGAATTCATTGTGATTAAATTCCGAATACTGATTGGCCC
>JBAQZF010000071.1:0-3089 GCA_049790715.1 Saccharimonadales bacterium (SeqCode)
TTTCAAGACAGCTACAGGTGAACAGATGGAATCTCAGGACATTACAGTTTTCGCTAATCCTACTTTTGAACAAGAACAAGATATTCTTACGGCTTATAGAACCAAGAATCCTGTCAGAAAAACTAAAGTGTACGTTGTAGAACGTCAGCCGGACGATAGCTCAAAGATCATCCGGAAAGCAAGTGAAGTACAAAGACCAGAAGGGCTGTATTTAGCTATATTTAGAGACGGGGTAATGGCTGAAAACATGCCCGCTTCATTATTTCCTCAAGTTGGTGCTAATGTTTTTGACACTCGTCATTATCAACAAGATGGTACTTGGATGACAGAACGGCATTTAGGTAATAAAGTTACAAAAATCAATTATAAAGATACCGATTCAATTCCTATTGCATAATTTGAAGCAACAGTCTCTTCTCTGATTTGCTTAATATGAGCTTTTCTCGCAGAGTCAGGCCTAACTGAAGACGAGATCAAAGCTTTCGGCTTTTCGCTCTCAGATTAAAATAGATACCTGCATTCTGTCTGTAGCGGATTTAATAAAAACTCGGTTAGGTCGATATTGACTCAGTTCGTTATCTGACATATAGTTAACGTATAAGTTAACTATTATGAAAATACCCTATGACTCACCGCAGCTAGATAACATGCTTGACGCTTTGGCTAATCAAAAGCGTCGAGGAATTATTCATGAGTTATCGTTCTGCCCTGCTACTATCGGACAACTAGCCCGCCATCACGAGCTTTCTCTGCCAGCCATTCACAAGCACATTCGCAGCCTCGAAGACGCGAAACTCATTATTCGCAAAAAAGCTGGCCGCACAAACTTCGTAGCGTTAAATCAGACCACCTTAGGCTTAGCACAGAACTGGATCACGCAATACCAGACGCAGTGGGGTAACGTCGATGCCTCGCTTGATAATTACATTTCCAGGATGCAGGAATGAGTCCTGGAAAGATCAAAGTTATTACATAACGGCTCGAGCGAGTCAAAGGAGAAAACATAATGGGAAAATACGTATACATCTACTACGCTGGCACAGCATCTGATGGCGGCAACGCTGAACAATGGGGCAAGTGGTTCGGCCAACTCGGCGACAAGCTGGTCGACGGCGGCAATCCATTTGGCGAGGGCGGCCAAGCAGTGAATCAAGACGGCGTCATGGCAGTGCAAGGCCCGCCCGCTACCGGCTACTCAATCGTGACGGCCAAAGACATGGACGAAGCCACTGAGCTCGCCAAAGGCTGCCCGTTGATGAGCTCCAAAGACGGTGCCGTCTGCGTCTACGAAGCGTTGCCGATGTAGCACAAGAAGTTCTGTTTGTTATAGTTGAGTCATGTTTGAATACCTTGGGCTATTTCTAGTCTTGATTGGCTGGATTGGTGGTCTTTATTTAGTACGCACATGGCGTGGCACGCAGGTAATGTCTCTCAGTCAGCACGCAGCTAGTGCTACAAAGGCGTCAAAATTCTTCGCGGCTATTTTGGTTGTTGGCGGAAGTGCTTTCTATATCTGGCTCCTTACTTGGCTAAAGCCGCACCTTGGTTTGCCAAATATTTTCACCGCACTGCTTACAGTTACATTTATCCTGCAGGTCATTACCGCGATCATACCAGATACTGAGGCCTGGAAAAGGACGGCGCATCGTTCGGCCGCTTATATAATGGCCACGCTCTACTTTCCCTTGAGCTTATTGATAATCAGCGCTCAGGCTACGTCGAGTTTAGCCAAAGTTGTGGGTGTGATTTGTTTGGGGTATATGCTTTTCGCAGCTATATCGTTCTTTACGATAAAAAGAGCGCGAAATCGCTATCTAATCTTTCAGTCGCTCTATATTATCGCGTTTCAGCTGATTATTTTATCGGCTGCTTACTTATGAGCCAAGATTATAGGTGTTAAGAGCAAATTGTCCC
Organism: Saccharimonadales bacterium (SeqCode); assembly: GCA_049790715.1. Classification (GTDB taxonomy): domain Bacteria; phylum Patescibacteriota; class Saccharimonadia; order Saccharimonadales; family UBA4665; genus JBAQZF01. Next base: position 1,915 of record JBAQZF010000071.1, read on the forward strand.
AAGAAGTAATGTATGGCTTGATGAATATCTGTAATCGTTTGGGGGATTGAGAAGGCGTCTGTTTTGTATTCGTGGGTACCTTCGTCTTGTATAATTTCTGACAATATAGCTTCAGCCTTTTCGCCAAACGATTCTGAGCAAATGCGCGCGATGAATTGCTCTATATCTTGTTCGCTGATATCTACCTCTAGCAGCATGCCCAGTTCTTCATACCATTGCAGTAACAAACCAGTAATTTGAGTAGCTTCTTCACTATCCATAGCACCGGTTTCCGCTAACTCATGTAGACGATCGGCAGCCAAACTAATAGTCAACACTAGCGTTTCCGCAGCAACTTTTTGCTCCGGCTTATCTCCCCAAACACATTCTGATAATCGACTCTGTATGACCTCTGGCAGCTCAGCGCAGACAGCGGCAACCTGCCTAGTCTGTGTTTCCGGCAAGTGCATAGACGCTATGAAAAGCTCAGTTTGATCATTTGTAAAACTTGGTAAATGCTCTGTCGCATTATCTTCTATGTCTTCAAAAAAAGTCGCTAAAAGTTCTTTCGGTGTCTGTTCGTCGATATATGGCAAAACAGAGTCAGTTTCTTCGATACCTTCTAACAACGCAGGTACGGATCCTGTCGGCTCAATTTCCGCACTATCATTTTGATCTTCGATTTCAATAACACCAGTTTTTTCAGAGCCGACGCTTGGTCTATGCTCTTGAAAATCAATAACAGTCGATCTTTCGCTAAGACTTACCGGCAATTCAATAGGTTGCGATCCCAGTTCCTCTCGCCCTCTGAGCAAATCCGCATTTTCAATAATAACTTCCCCGTCTACAGATTCTAAGTCCACTGTTTCAAGTGGTCGAGACGCGCCTAATCGAGAATTTGTTGACGCGACAACCTCCGGTTGAAATTCAGCTGGTACGACAGCTTCCGTCTGAGTATTTTCACTTATTACCCTATGTAATACTTCAGCCTGCGCGGTCTGAACAGCATTTGCGAGTTCCAATTCCTCATCAAGAATCTGGATTTTTTCAGAAGCTTGATTTGGCTGTAATTTTTTTTGAGTAGATTCTGGTTTCTCGGGTGTTATTTGCTGGAGTTCAGCCTTAGCATGTTCTGTCAGTTCTGGCTGGACTACTTTTTTTTTAGATTTTCAGCAGCCCGCGTCGTGGCACTGATG
>JBAQZF010000072.1:0-4962 GCA_049790715.1 Saccharimonadales bacterium (SeqCode)
GCAATACCCCGCCCGTTTTCAGACCAGCCGCGGCTTTTTTGGCTGGCTCGCCGATACAATCAGTAGCAAATTCTACCGGCCTATCTAGGAGTTGCTGTAAGCGTTTGGCAACCGGAAATAGGCTGAGGTTTGCATCTACACCAGTCGGCCGGCCGAGATGCGAGCAAATGATCAACTTGACATTATGTTTTAGCAAATAATGAATAGTGGGTAAGGATTGCTTGATCCGGTAGTCATCAGTGATTTTACCGTCCGTAACCGGCACGTTGTAATCTGTCCGCAAGAGGACAGTCTTGCCGTCCAGATCGATGTCACGAATTGTCTGCTTTTGGAACATCCCACCCTTTCTTGCGCGTAGTATACAACTTTTTTTGCAATATTATGGTATTATACATTTAATGTTACTAATAAATGATACGGAATTTCAGCCAGAGCCTAATAATAGGGCTGGTTCAGCGGTAGATGAACTTATGGGAGCGGCCGGACTTGCCTTAGCTAGTTGCGAGATTCCCGTACCGACATTATACGGCATTGGCGGACTAGTTATCAGTGCTTTAGTCGCTAGACATGGCCTCAAGAAGCTCTGGTCCTCAGATGAGGAAATATCTAATTAAACAAGCTATTCTAACACGCGGACTTTGATAGTGTCAGTGGTGCCAACCACGCCCGGATAGCGGCCCGAAGCAGTGACCACGACGTCGCCTTTGTGCAAGACTTTGTTTTTGCGCAGCCAATCTGTCAGCTTATCGGCAGCCAGTGGATCGATAGGACGAGCGTAGCTCTTGGTGCCATAGACGATAGACAATTGCTGGGCGGCGCGGGCATCACTAGTGACGGCAATAGTCGGAATAACGGAGCGATGGGCGGCGATATGCAAAGCCGTAGCGCCGGATTTGGTTTCGGCTACGATGGCTTTGGCGCGAATGTTTTCAGCCAGGCTGAGGATGGCTTTGCTGATGGCCAGTTGGCGGCTCTGGTCTTCGTCGTCGGGAAAGCTGACCTTGAGCGGGATATGACCCTCGGCGTAGAGAATCACCCGTTTCATGGTCTGCACCGCTTCGATCGGATACGACCCATTGGCCGTTTCGTCACTGAGCATCACGCAGTCGGCACCGACCAAAACGGCCGTTGCTACATCTGATACTTCGGCCCGCGTCGGCTCCGGATCTTCTGTCATACTGCCGAGCATTTGAGTAGCGACGATAGTCGGCGTGGCATAGCGCCGTCCCAGACCAATGATCTGGCGCTGGACGATCGGCACGCTCTCGGCCGGCGTCTCGACAGCCAAGTCGCCGCGGGCGATCATCACCACGTCGCTGGCCTGAACGATGGTCTCCAGATGATCGACAGCGGCTTTAGTTTCGATTTTGGCAATAACTTTAGCGGGACTGTTCATAGTCTTGAGCAAGCGCCGCAGACCGCTGATGTCCTCGACGGTCTGCACGAAGCTCAGCGCCACGTAGTCGATATCCTGCGCCGAGCCATAGACCAGATCAGCCTTATCTTTAGGCGTGATGATATCGCCGCCAAAGTCAGTGTCCGGCAAGTTCATGCCTTTGCGCTTGATCAAGATACCGTTGTTTTCGACCTGCGCGTAAACCACGCCAGCCCGCACGCCCGTCACCGTAGTGCGCACTCTGCCGTCGTACAGATATATCCGCTCGCCGCGTTTAACCTTTTTTGACAGATCATACTGGGTCGGCAGGTTTCCGCTAACTGTATAGTCAGCTTGATACTGAAAGCTCAGTCCCTGCCCTTTGGCGACATTCACGATACCATCGAAGTCACCCAGCCGGATCTTTGGCCCCTGTAAGTCCTGGATGATAGCCACCGGCTTGCCATACTCCAGCGAGGCCTTACGGATCCATTTGATCTGACGTGTACGCTCCTCGTGCGTGCCATGGCTGAAATTCAGCCGGATACCGTTGGCGCCGGCCTTGATAAGCTTCAAGATAGCCTCATAACTATCAGTCGCCGGCCCGACCGTCGCGATAATCTTCGTCCGTTTAAAATTTTTCAGCGGCACGTTCGGTGCCATATCTGTTTGCCGCATACTTTCCGCCACCCTGAAAATGTTTAATGTTTTACTTACAAAGTATATAGCGCCCGTCAGACAATGTAAAAGGTTCGCTGCTTCGGGCAGACTGAAACATCACCCTTTGATTAGGCAACTGTTAGTCTGCATCGTCATTCGCTAATGGAGGCGCCTTCATCTCCATCTCTATTAAGATACTCTTCATATGAGCGTAATCTTCTGCTTTTTCTTCCAGCTGCGCTGCTATTCGAAGTGCTTCTCGACCAATTCTCAATCGTTCAGGTATGGCATCATTTTCAAACGCCGCTATACTAATTGACCACGGAAGTCCTTCGATCACGTTATCCGTAGCTTCACCAAAAGCTTTAAGTTGTTCGGCAATGTCTTCTGGACTATTAATATAGATAGCGTGGCTCGTAGATCGCTCGTTCCAGCCAGCTAACGCTACGTCAAGACAAGAAGCTGAATGAGTTTTTTGATCAATCGCGAGGTCGTGAAGGCGTTCTTTGAAGACAGCACTGACCACTTGCCACTCGCCATCTTCAAACAACACCGTATACAGATGCTCCAAATGGTCGCTAGGCGCTTCCTCAAATCTCATATGCTAGTATCTTTCTCCTGGTACTTCTCCAGTCAAGGTATATATATCTCATTATACTTCAAAAGTAAAATAGCACTGCCACGTGAATCGCGACATTAATTAAGCCTGCTGACCAACAAAACTTTCCAAGACCCACCATCAAGTCATGTGTCTTGGAAAACTGCCTAAGATATCAAAAGATATACGGTTCACTCTGTGAGAGAGTGTAGGCGCCCCGTTAAGGAAAAGTTATGAGGGAATGTCCGATGGCTCGACAAGCTGGCTGCGGGCACTTCGCACATCGTCGACGAAAGTTTCGAGATCTTTCTCGATTTGAGCGAGGAATTTCTGAAGACTCTCCTTATCCACCAAAAAGCTCTGCGTGTCGGACTTGTTGTAAAACAAGCACCAGTGGCCATCAACTTTGCGGAAGTTCAGCTTTACCTGAACAGATCCGTAATCGCGCTCCCAAATCCAAGTATGGGGATTGACTGTGTCACGTTTACCTATCTTTATGCCATAGCGTTTGGTGAGACTATCGATCATCTCGCTCTTGATGCGCTCATTCCTATGGTCATTCAGAGTAGCAGTGGTAAACTCGATGAGAAAATGTACTGAGGCCACTATACCTAATGCTATTGCTGTCCAGGCGATCCCGTTCCCTACGCTGTCACTGATATGGACAGACACTCGTTTCTCCTTGTTATAGAACTATGATCTCAACTCGAAAGGAAATCATTCTACCTGTTATCTCACGACAACATATACATTATAATACAAAATGATAATAATTACAAATTCTCTACTTTACCTATCTGACGGTCGTTTGCGCGATCAAAGTTGGAGCAAATTCCGTAAACTCCGCTTGAGGGCATGTATATCAACCAGACCAAGCACGCCAAGTTGACTAGCCAGATCTGATTGAAGCATGGTCGTCAACCTGTGAACGCGGGCAATCGAGGGCTTCATCAAACCCGCTTCCTGCCAGTCGTTCAACATAACATCAACTGGCGTTCGTGTCATTTTAGATGATATCGGTACCACAGCGACGGCATTATGCGGCCCATGCGGTCGACTGATAACTATAACAGGGCGAATTTTATCGCTGCCCGAGTCAAGATAGGGGAATCGCGCGGTGTATATGCCGAACAATACGGCCGAATTCACGAAAGTCGAACCTTCTTGCCCATTTCGACGGTATAGCCGTCTTCGTCAGTGTCAGCAAGATAGGCCGCGCTGACCGCGCGCGATGAGGCCCGACGAACAGTATCACGCTCATCAACGACCAAATGTGACTCATTACTTTCTCGGACAATCTTTGATAAGCCAAGTTTTAAAATCTCCGGATCAGACAAGGTTGGGTAGAGCTTTTTGGCCTGCGACAAAGCGTGGCCTACATCCTTGGTAACTGATAATCGTATAGCGGTAGGTGTTTTGCTCATGCTTTAATTGTAGCACTTACTGTCAAATTATAACAGCTTCTGTAGTACTTAAAATCTCTTTGGTGACCTTTCCGCCCTCGATTTATAACTCAATAGTAGCGGAGATAGTTCGGTGGAACAATGCTATGCGTAACATCAGCGTACAGTCTAATCTGTTAGGGGCAAACTAGTTTTCTTATTTTACTCCCTTTGTTCAATAGAGCCTTAGATAATGCCCAGAGACTCTCTCGGACTCATTGCTCTATGTAAGTAGGAGCGCTGCAACAACTATCGAAATGTGGTTCAAGTAGATAAACCCTAGTTCGTGAAAAATAAACCGTTTTTTATCAAGATAGGTGCCGAGCCCCAGAATTAGCATTGCTATTCCGATTACTAGTTCTATAGCCGAGCCAGCGCCTGTATAGTTCCTCCAGAAGACAAAAGCAAGCAAGAGCATGCCGACACCCATTGCCTGAGCACCCGCCAGATGTAAGCGAAAAGTCTTGCCTTTAGCCGGTAGAATGGCGGCGACAATTACGCCAGTATACTCTAATGTCCACGCTCCGATAATCCACCACTGAAGACTTGCGGAAGGCGCGATGAAAAAGTAAATTGATGCCGCAAAAAGACTCGAGCAAATGAGCAGCGTATTTCTAAAACGAGTAAGCAGCAAAACTTCAAGCGTTGCTCGTTCACTTAAAGACTTGGGTGCAAGCGACGAGTGCGTGGTAATCGCTATTTTTGCAAGATTGAACATTGAGCCTAGGGTGGCAGCAACAGAAAACAAGAGTGCAGGTATCATGATAGGTCCTATAACAAAATCGAACTATTTAACAGATACAAAAAATACTTAGTTTTCATTGATGAAATTTAGGTGCTAATTCTAATCTGTAGTTCTCCAATGGTGACCTCACGGGGAATCGAAC
>JBAQZF010000073.1:0-1593 GCA_049790715.1 Saccharimonadales bacterium (SeqCode)
GCCTAAAGCTACTAAAAAACCGCTATCTACCTCAAAACACCCTAAGCACGCGAAGACAACCAGCCAGCACGTGCCACCCAACAGCCTGTCGATCATCAAAGGCCGCTCCATGTGCCCGCGCTGTCACCACGAGCTGGCCGCCAAGGATCTGATACCGGTAGTGAGCTGGCTGAGCCTCAGAGGCAAATGCCGCTACTGCCAGCAGCCGATCTCGGCCCAGTATCCAGTCGTAGAGCTAGCCACTGCCGGTTTATTTGTTGCTTCCTACCTCTGGTGGCCCCAGACGCTAGCCGGTGCTCACGTCGTGACTTTTGGCCTCTGGCTGGCGCTACTTACCGGTCTGATGGCTCTCTTGGTCTATGACGCGCGCTGGTATTTGTTGCCAAACCGTATTATGTACCCCTTAGGAGCGTTAGCGGCTGTCTTGGCGTGCGTGGTTGCTGCTCAGGCGGCTCATCCCTGGCAGGCTGTGCTAAACACCGTTTTGGCGGTAGGGGTCGGCGGCGGTATCTTCTATTTGTTATTCCAGGTATCAGGCGGCAAGTGGATTGGCGGCGGCGATGTCAAACTGGGGTGGCTACTAGGTTTGGTGGCCGCGACGCCGGCCCGCGGTCTGTTGCTGATCTTTATGGCGGCTGTCGGTGGTAGCCTCATCTCAGTACCTCTGTTAGCTAGCGGTCGCCTGAAGCGCGACAGTATGATTCCGTTTGGTCCGTTTCTGATCGTGGCAGCCATTATCGTCCAGTTGTTTGGCGCCGGCATTTTGCGTTGGTATCAGCATGTCTTTTTGGGTATCAGCACCTAGCGGTGTTTACGTGCCGCTTATGCTATAATTTTACTGATAAAGGAGAACTATATGCCGATCCTTACGCCAGCGCTTTATCAGATGTAAGCTGGCCAGGCGAGCGGCTATATACTAAAAAATACTATGCTGGGTGGCAAAAACAGACGGCCGCTAGGGTATACCATCGTTGAAGTCATGATCGTTTTGGCTGTGTCCGGCGTGATGTTTCTGATCGCGGCTAATTTTATCAATGGTAAGCAGGCTCGCACTGCTTTTAGCGATGGTGTCAATGAGATGGCTTCCCAGATTCAAGATACGATTCAGCAGGTCAGCGACGGCAAATATAGTGACATTCCGCTGATGTGCACGTTTGATGGCACGCATACCAGCGTAGTCTCTGGCGGCAGCAAACAGGGTACCAACTCGACCTGCGTGTTTCTGGGCAAGCTCCTACGTTTCGGGCCGCAGGGAACCCAAAACGTTTATGATACGATCTCGCTGGCCGGCGGCCGGGTCGATGGCGGTACGGTGGCTGGAGCGGATCCGCGGGTTATAGATGATTTGGTCGTTCATCAAAACCTGCCTCAAAATCTGGACGTGACCAACGTGAAAGTCAACGGCGGTGGTTCGGGCAGCGAGACCATCGGCTTTTTGCAGAGTCAGGGTTCGATCGACGCCACTTCGGGCAGCCTAAACAACGGCGCGCAGACCATCGACATGTATTCGCTGAATGGCTTTAACACCATGAGCAATCTCAATCATTCTGTTTCATTGACAAATAGTCCGGCGAGCTTGACCAAGATCCTGAA
>JBAQZF010000074.1:0-2196 GCA_049790715.1 Saccharimonadales bacterium (SeqCode)
ATCGAAGACATGATCACCGTCGGCACCCTGGCCGAGCGGCTGTCTATCCCCGTATCGCGGCTCATTGGCGAACTGATGAAAACGGTGTCATGGCGACCGTCAACGAGCGGATTGACTTTGATACGGCGCAAATTATTGTCGAGGAACTAGGACTAGGCGTAACGCTTGCCAAACAAGCCAGCAACGAAGCGACGGCAACAGTGCGCGAAAAACCAACTGCCAGCGACAAAGCCCAGTCGCGCCCACCAGTAGTCGCCGTCATGGGCCATGTCGATCATGGCAAAACCAGCCTACTAGATGCCATCAGAGGTGCCAACGTCGTGAAAGGCGAAGCTGGCGGCATTACGCAGCATATCTCGGCCTACCAGGTGCGTCATGGTGACCGGACGCTGACCTTTCTCGATACTCCTGGTCATGAAGCCTTCGCCGCCATCCGCGAACATGGCGCGCTGTTGACTGACATCGTAGTCATCGTAGTAGCTGCCGATGATGGCATCAAACCGCAGACCGTCGAAGCCATCCGTTTTGCCCGCAAAGCCGGCGTCAAAATTATTGTGGCTGCCAACAAAATGGACAAGGAAGGCGCTGATCTGAACCGTCTCAAGCAGCAATTATCCGAACACGACCTCTTGACCGAAGAGTGGGGCGGCGACACCGTAGTCATGCCCGTTTCAGCCAAGACCAAAGAGGGTATCCCCGAGCTCCTTGATATGATTTTGCTGGTCACCGATGTCGAGGAACTCAAAGCCGACACTGACGTCCCAGCCCGCGGTCTCATCATCGAAGCCCACGTGCAACAGGGACGGGGGCCGGTGGCCAACGCGCTGATCGAAACCGGCACCTTGAAGCCTGGCCAGTTCATCGTCGCTGGTAGCAGCTACGCCAAGGTACGCAATTTAGAGAGTACCGACGGCACACCGCTCAAGACGGCCGGCCCCTCGACGCCAGTAGCCATTACCGGCTTCAAAACGCTGCCCGAATTCGGCGACGAATTCAGCGTGGTAACAGATGAAAAAACCGCCCGCGCCCAATCCGGCGTCGCGGCGGCCGACAAGCAAGCCAGCGGCGGCCGCCTCGGTATTGGCAGCTCCGAACTAATCCGCCTCATCAACCGCGACAACAAAATGACCGAATTCAACATCATCGTCAAAGCCGACGTCCAAGGCTCCTTGACCTCTGTTATAGATAGTCTCAAAGCCCTCGATACCGACGAAGTCTCCGTTCGCATCGTCAGTTCCGGCGTCGGCCCAGTCGGTGAAAACGACCTGCATCTGGCGCATAGCTCCGGCGCCATCGTCTATGGCTTTCATGTTGACCTGCCGACCAGCAGCAAGCAGCAAGCCAGCCGCGACAAGGTCAAAGTCCACCTCTACAAAGTCATCTACGAACTGATCGACGACGTCAAAGCCGAGCTATCTAATCTGTTAAGTCCGGAAATCATCGAAACCGAACTTGGCCGCCTGGTCGTCAAAGGCGTCTTCAACACCACCAAAACAGCGGTCATCTGCGGCGGTGAAGTCACCAAAGGCAAACTAACCGCCCCAGCGCTGGCCCGCGTCACCCGCGGTGACGAAACGCTCGCCGAGGTCGAAGTTACTGGCCTCAAGCGCGGCCCGGCCGAAGCCAAAGAAGTCGTCGAAGGCGAAATGTGCGGCATAAGCCTCAAAACCACCAAGAAGCTCGATCTGGAGGAAGGTGACCGCATCGAACTCTTCACCCGCAAAGCCGTCCAGCGCCAACTGTAAAAAGAACGGAGCCTAATTAGAGTATTGACAAACTATCATTAATTTGTTATATTTACAAGTACAGTTTAAGGTAAATATACCAAACAAAAAATAAACTAATAGTAAGGATTGCATTATGAATAAAGCAGAACATCGTGAATGGCAGGAACTTCAGCGCAATACTCGAGGTCTAGATCCCAAATTACGTCATGAACAACGAGATGATTTTGAAGCCAGACTTGCGCAATCCACAAAACAGAGAACTATGATAGTTGGTGGAGTTGCGACTCTTATGGCGACTGGTCTAGCTATTGCTGCTCTAGCTGGGGGTCAATCTCATGAGAAACCTCATGCAGAACATGGGTCAGCATCAAATACACCGGAACATATTCAAAAACAGCCCTAGGTTAATTCTAGAGCTATCTTCCTCTAAAAATTAGTAAAGATGTTTTTACTTTCAAAGTGATATAAT
>JBAQZF010000075.1:0-6532 GCA_049790715.1 Saccharimonadales bacterium (SeqCode)
GCTTTGATGGGGTGCTGGGAGCATTCGCTATCACCGACAAAGTGCTGCTCATAGCCCTCGGCCTCGGTGTCGGCGCCGTCTGGGTGCGCAGCATGACTGTCTTTTTGGTACGCCGCCAGACGCTCGCTACTTACAAGTTTTTGGAGCATGGCGCTCACTACGCTATTTTGGTGCTGGCGGTAGCGCTGCTAGGCAGTATTTTCCTAGATGTACCAAACGCAATAACCGGCATCGTTGGTCTGGGCGTCATCGCTTCGTCATTCGTCGCTTCCCGCCAAGCCTTGCGCGCCGGCAAAACCAACAGGGCTTAAATTGTTGCAACTCTGGCACACACCTTGGATTTCCAGTTGATGGCCGCGCATAGTGAAGTGTTGTGTCTGGGCTAGCTGTCTCAGGCGTTTTTCTAACTGATCGTCTTCGGGCAGAGCAAAGGTCTGTCCGCAAACTTGGCAGGTTAGGTGATGATGGTGGTGGTGAAAAGCATCGCTGAGCTCCAGTTTATATTTCCAGCCGATCTGCAATCGCTGGACGATACCCAGCCGTTCAAACAGCTCAATCGTGCGATAAACCGTTGCGCGGTCCATACTCTGCTGGCAGGCAAGTATCAATTCGTGCATGGTCTGTGGCTCTTTGTCCTGCAGAGCGGCAAATACTAGCTGGCGGGTGCGTGTCAGGCTGAAATCACCATGTTTCAAGGTGGTTTTCAGCTGTTGTAATGGCTCGACCATGCCGCAATTGTATCAAAAATTGCGACAAATTTGCAATAATTGAAACAGGCCGCTAATCTAAAACCATGACACCAATAGTACTTTCGCTCGCGACCTTTCTATCAACCCTGACTGGCGGCCTGACCGGTCTGCGCAACAAAGACCGTTTGCATCGCTTCCTCGGCTACACAGCTGGCGTGCTGCTCGGCGTAGTAGCCTTTGATCTGCTGCCGGAAATTTTTAAATCACTGACTGCTAACCATCAAAGCGCTACTGGGCCGATGATCGCCCTGGTTTGTGGCTTTCTGCTATTTCATATCATTGAAAAAAGCATCCTGATCCACCACACCAACGAAGCGGAGTACGAAGTCCATCACCACCCGCATGTTGGCGTGGCCTCGGCGCTGGCGCTGTGCGGACATAGTTTTCTCGACGGCGTGGGCATCGGGCTGGGCTTTCAGGTGGGGGAGGGTGTCGGCGTGGCGGTGGCTATCGCTGTCATCGCTCATGATTTCACCGACGGGCTGAATACCGTCAATCTGATGCTGCTCAACAAAAACCGTTCGCGCAAAGCCTTCATGTTTCTGCTGCTGGACGCGGCCGCGCCGGTGTTTGGCGTGCTTAGCACGCTGCTGTTCAGCATCTCGGATAGCGCGCTGACTATCTATCTGGGCTTTTTCGCCGGCTTTCTGTTGTACATCGGCGCCAGTGAGATTCTACCCGAAGCTCACAGCGAACACTCCAGCTACCAAACGATTGGCCTGACGATTCTGGGCGTGGCTTTCATGTTCGCCGTCACCCGTTTCGCCTGACACCTCAAGGATAGAAAGACCGTAGCCAAAATGGTATACTAGAAGGGTCACTATAAAAATACATACAGCAAAAATAATCCACGTGTCTACAATAGACGCGGGTCGCCCCAAATGAGCAGTACTATGAAATCTTCATCGCTCCAGAGTAAAACTATCCGGCCGGGTCTGCTGGCTTATTCGTTTTATCGTTCTGACCGCCGTCCGGTGAATCGTGGCCAGGTCAAGCAGGCTGCCAAACCCCGAGTCAGCTCGCGCGTCAGAGGACGATTAGTCTTTTACGCCCTGCTATTGTTGGTCGTCGTTGGTTCTATCGCTGTATTTAACAGATCACAAGCGTCACAAACGAGCGGCACGCCTGCTGCCAGTCTACTGGCAGACAAAACCAATCATTGCGCGGGCAATACGCTCCAGCGCTACGTCATCGTCAGTATCAGCGAACGCCACTTATGGGCTTGTCAGTTCGGCCACTCTGTCTACGACTCGCCAGTTATCACCGGCATGGAAAAGCTGGTAGCCGACCGTACCCCTGTCGGCACCTATCATATCTACGCCAAGCAGACCAACACCACGCTGACCGGCTCAGATAGTACCGGTAACTGGAGCGACCCAGTGTCTTACTGGATGCCCTTCCTCGATAACCAGTACGGCACCTACGGTTTTCATGACGCCACCTGGCGGTCTAATGACGCGTTTGGTCGCGTCGACCCCAATTCCTCAGACGCTTCTCATGGCTGCGTTGAACTCCCTCTGGCCACCGCCAAATGGCTGTACTCCTGGGCCCAAGTCGGCACCACTGTCACGATAGCGAGCTAAAAGACCATGCTACTTGCCAGGCTATACTAAGTATGATATAATTAAAACATGAACCAGAGAAGTTTAGAGCTGACCCGGCAAATAGTGAATCCTGCTAACGCAAGAGAATTCATAGATCAGGATTCGCTTAACTGGGACCTGCGACAAGAGCTGACCCGCGAGAACCGTCAAGGCGATTTAGAACCAATAGAAGCATGTGCCAACGCCCAGCTACTGCTTAATTTCACGCGACGATTACCCGAGGCGGAAACCACGAAAACGTGGCATGGAATTAGATCATCATTTACTGCCACCACACCCGAAGCGGAGCAGGCTATACAGTCCGCGGTAGTATGGCTCAGAACGTGGTCTGGATCTGTCGAAAGCAGCGGCACTGGCGGCGGAGCCATGGCGCCTATCGCGATGCCAGGCATTGATTTCGTAGTGCGCCCATATTGGATGCTAGGGAAAAAAGCTCAAAATCATAAAGATATTCAATTCCTGCTGGCACCGGCGTCTTATCCTCGTCACAGATCTGAAGAGACCCCGCCGTATGTTAACAGTCCAGTACGTCGATTCCTGGAGCGTACCGCCACGAGCCATCTGGTAGTTATGAGACTCGGCAAAACAGCTGGCACCAGGCTTGATGATTTATATTCAAGATCAGACGCATTATCACCGCTATTTCGAGATAGCGTGGAGTCCGCCACTGACATTGATCATAAAAGTAAGAATACCGAGGTCGTCACCATGCATGCCCGACGAGCGTTACGTCACGTCCGTCCAGCCGAAGGAGTTACCGACCAGCAGCTGGCAGCATATGGCGTAGTTAGACGTCTTGAAGTTCTAGCGCGGGTGTTTGGCCAAAAAGACGAGCTAACAACGCTGCTTAACGCGCATTCTGAAAATAATCAGTCGGATTTACAGAACGAAACTTTGTAAATCTCGCGTAACTGGGTTCAGGGCTGTTTTATTGCTAAAATAAAGACACTATGATCGTGGCGGTTATCATTTTGGGGGTGTTGGTGGTCGTGTTGCTGGCTTTGGTGCTGCGACGACCGCAGACTAGCGCTGATAGCGCATTGCTTTTGAAAGCTGATATGACTGAGCTGAACAAGTCGGTTGGCGAGCTGAAAGATGGTTTGCAGAAGCAGCTGACTGATCAGCTAGGCACTAGCAATAAACAGATGGCGGCCCAGTTCGCGGCCAGCAGCAAAATCATCGCTGACGTAACCACGAAATTGACCGAATTGGATAAAACTAACAAGAACGTTGGCGATATCGCTTCCGAGCTAAAGACTTTGCAAAATGTTTTGCAGAATCCGAAACAGCGCGGCGTGATCGGTGAATTTTATTTAGAGCAAATCCTCAAAAACACCTTGCCGCCGGGGGCATATCAATTGCAGTATAAGTTGGGCGAAGGCCTGATCGTCGACGCTGTCATCAAGCTCGACGATAAAGTGCTGCCGATCGATAGCAAATTCTCCCTGGAAAATTATAACCGCCTGATCGACGCCAAAGATGACGCCAGGGCTGGGCTCGAAAAGCTCTTCAAAACCGACATCAAAAACCGCGTCGACGAAACCGCCAAATATATCCTGCCGGGCAAAGGCACGCTGGACCAGGCGTTGATGTTTATCCCTAGCGAGGCTATTTATTATGATTTGCTAGCTAACAAAGTTGGCCTAGGCGGCGTCAGCGGTCGCAATCTCATCCAGTATGCCTCTGAAAAGAAGGTCACCATCGTCGGTCCCAGCACCCTATCGGCCATGCTGCAGACCATCATGCAGGGCCTACGCTCCATGGAAATCCACAAAGACACCGAGAAAATTCGCAAAAATATCGAGCAACTGCACAAACACCTGCTGGCCCACAACGCCTATATGATTAAACTCGGCAATAGTCTCGGCACGACCGTCGGCCACTACAACACCACCTACAAAGAGCTCGGCAAAATCGACCGCGACATCGTCAAGATCGCCGACACAACCCCTTCTGTTGAACCGTTATTTATTGATAAGCCCACGCTTGAAGAGTAGCTCAGCTGTCTGTAAGCTCCGGGAACTCGTTTCCTACGTCTTTGACAAGTTTTTTCAATTGATCCCAGGCATTTCGGGTGGCTTCTTCAGGAGTAGTAGAAGGTGTAATGTAATTTTCTTGAGTAGCTGCATGCGCATCTGGCAGTTCAAGAGAACCAAAACTGCCTCCTATTTCGTCTAACGCGGCTTCGATCGGTTCGTTGACATTAAAGTTAAATGACAACCAAGCACCAGTGATCACATAAGCAATTTGCTCTCGCTCAGACCAGTAGTCATCAATGAGTCCAGTAGCTAAACTAGATAATCTATAAAAGTCGACGTAGGTTGGTTTGTCTTTTTGCCAAAAAGTCTCACTAGATTCAGCCAATTGTTTGGGAAAATGTGGATTAGAGGTGTAATCGTTGATGTTTGACATACTTTAAAGTATAAGTCTTTCGACTAAGAGTGTCATAGAGTTAGACAACAAAAACTTAGGCGGATAATTTCACGCCGGTGGTTGTGGCGGTTTTGAGGATCCAGCGTTCGTGGCGGTCGACTTGATGGCCGAGGGCTAGCATTTCGTGCATGTAGGTTTCGGTTTGTTTGGCGTAAGCGTCAACTGCATTCGCATAGGTGTTAACACTTTCTTTTGCTTCAGCAATTTCTTCCCGGACGGACTTGAACTCTTCCTGGAGGTATTTAAATAGTCGGGTGAATTCGTCCTCGCTCATAGTGCAAACATTGTAACGTATTGCCATAGTTCGTAGTCAAGAAGATTAAGGAATTTTTAAGATTTATTTTTTAACAGATCTATAACCAGCGCCGCGGTCCACGAAAAGTTAGCGGCTCCGGCTGGCTCGCCAGTCAGCGGATCAAAATATTCGTAGCAGCCACTTTTGCTAACCATTTCCAGGGTGCTTTCGCGCAGGGCGGCGGCGTGGTCTTTGAAGCCGTAGCGCCGCAGGCCGTCGATAATCAGCCAGTTCATATTGACCCAGGTCGGGCCTTGCCAGTAGAGCTTCGGTTGAAACCAGAACGAATTGGTCGGCACGCTCGGCACTGGATAGGCCGGACCAAACTGGTGTTCGTTTTCCAGCAATCTTACCAGCTGTTCGGCTCGCTCCTGGGTGATCGAGCCGGCATAGAGCGGCAGCAGAGTAGCGATACTTGGCGTTTTGAGTAAGCGATGCGTGATAAAGTCGCGCGAGTAATATTGGCCGGAATAGGGATCCCACAGCTGTTCGAGCGCTTTTTCGGTTTTGGCCATGCGCTGCTCTAGTCCCTCGGGCAGCTCTTCGCGCAAAGACTTAGCGATGTCGCGCAGGTGCGTATTGGCGCGCACGAACATGCTGTTGTAGCTCAGGTCTTCGATACTGAATAGCGAGTGATCGAGGATCCTGTTGATGTCGTACGCTTTGCGGCGCAAACGGCGCTGGACGCTATACATGGCGATCGCTTCGATAACCGAAAAGCGCTGATTGGCCGGTATCGAACGAGTGTCGCGACGAAAGAAATTAACCAGCCGGTCGAGTTTGATTTTCCGAAGAAAGCGAATCCATAGTGGCATTAGGTGTTCGTGTAATTCCGCCATCCAAGGTGGCGTGTTGTCCAGGCCAGTTTCCCAGGGGTGCACCAGCAGCACCAGACCCTCGCCATGCGGATCACGTTCGTTGTATAGCCATTGATGATAGGCAATAAGCGCGGGGTATACTGCGCGATACCATTGGCGGCGTTCTGGCCAATCCAGTTTTTTACCGACTTGTACGACGGCTTCGGCCAGCATCGGCGGCTGTGTGAGACCGGAGGTCGTGACATCATTTGGAGCAAAGGGATTGATCCAGCTGCGCCAGACACTACGATCGATGCGATACTGCGGATCATCCCGAAAAATGATATTTGGCAACATGCCGTTATGCCACTGGCCGCGCAGCAGACTGAGCAATTCGGCTTTTGCCCGTTCTACGTCTAAGTGTCTCAAACCGATAGCTGTAAAGCAGCTATCCCACAACCACTGATGCGGATACAATCCATGGGCCGGCTGCGTATAATTCCCGCGGTCGTTCATCTCCAGGACCACTTTGGCCTGTTCCAACACATCGGGCGCGTCTGGTAGCTTGCTCATGGCTTTAGTATAGCGCAAGAAATTAAGGGAAGAGCGTGGCCTGCAAGTAAGGTAGCTGCTCGACAGTGTCATCTTCTGAGC
>JBAQZF010000076.1:0-3564 GCA_049790715.1 Saccharimonadales bacterium (SeqCode)
ATGTCCGACTTGCGGCAAAGAAAACACTTTTAGCGAACCGCGTCAGTTTAACATGATGTTCCGCACCTTCGTTGGTCCGGCTCAGGGTGATGAAGTAACTATTGGCGAACCAATAGGCAAGCAGCCGAAAGGACGTGCCGATCTTGAGGGGCGCAAGGCTATCACGTACGATCCGAATAGCGTGTCTTACCTACGGCCGGAGACGGCTCAAGGTATTTTTACGAATTATAAAAATATCATTGATAGTTTCTATCCGGACTTGCCGTTTGGTGTGGCGCAGCAGGGTAAAGCCTTTCGTAATGAGATCAGCCCGCGTGATTTTGTCTTTCGTGCCCGCGAGTTCGAACAGATGGAGATCGAATATTTCGTGCGTCCTGATACGTGGCGGGAGAGTTTTGAGGAGTGGATTGCCAGCATTGAGACGTTTCTCAAAGAGCTTGGTTTGCCAGCTGAAAAAGTGCATAAATTGGAAGTGTCAGATGATGATCGTGCGCATTATAGTGAGCGTACCATTGATTTTGAGTATGATTTCCCGATTGGCCGCGAAGAACTGCTCGGTTTGGCCTATCGCACCGATTTTGACCTGATGAACATTCAAAAAGCCTCAGGCAAGAGCATGGAATACCGGCCCAAGGATGGCGGCAGAGCTTTCGTGCCGCATGTCATTGAGCCCAGTTTTGGCGTTGAGCGACTGATCATGGCGGTGCTCAGTGCCGCCTATACCGAAGACGAAATCAACGGCGAAAAACGCTCGTATCTGAAACTCCCCGCGCATCTTGCGCCAGTCAAGGTCGCTGTCAGCCCGCTGCTCAAAAACAAGCCGGAACTCGTCGATAAAGCCAGGGAAGTTTACACAATACTCAAAAAAGAATTTGGCAATGTCATGTGGGACGACAACGGCAACATCGGTAAGCGCTATCGCCGTCAGGACGAGATTGGTACCCCATACTGCGTAACCATCGACTTCGACACGCTCAAAGACGACACCGTAACCGTCCGTAGCCGCGACACTACCGAACAGCAACGTGTCAAGATAGGTGAGCTAAGCAATACAATTAAGACATGAAAAAGCAAGCCTTAGATAAATCGCTGGACTTTATGCGGGACTGGTTGCGCTTTCAGCAGCAGCGTAGCGACATTCCAGGTATAGTCGTGGCAGTTTTTTCGTATAAAGGCAAGATATTATTTAACGAATCCTAAGGCATGGCTGACATCGAGAAGAAAGAAAAACTTACATCGGAACACATCTTTCGTATAGCTTCGCATTCCAAGACCTTTACCGCGACGGCTATCATGCAATTACAGGAGCAGGGCAAACTAAAAATTGATGACCACGTGGTTAATTACGTTCCTTGGCTCAAGGACCACAAAGATAGTAGGTTTTCTCAGATTACGATTCGCCAACTACTATCACATGGCGCGGGTGTTATACGTGATGGGCTGGACTCAAATTATTGGCAATTAGGTCGTCCATTTCCAGATGCCGCACAATTCAAGGCTGAAATGCTGGCTGCTGATCTAGTGATCGATAACAATACTAAATTGAAATATTCTAACTATGGTTACAGTTTGCTTGGGTGTGTAATCGAGGCCGTTTCCGGTGTGACTTATCATGATTTTGTCGTTCAGTATATCGTGAAACCGCTTGGTCTTAAGAATACCGGTCCAGAATACGCCGCAAATATAAAAGATCAAATTGTAACAGGTTACAGTCGTCCAGACCTCCCAGATAAACGGCGCTTGGCCTTTGTGCAAATTGATACGCGAGCCATGGCGGCCGCGACTGGCTTTTATGCAACGAGCGAGGATATATGTACGTATTTTACGGCTCAGATTGTTGGCTCGGGCAAGCTTCTCAGTGACGAATCGAAAAATGAGATGCAGCGTATGCAGTGGCAGGCTGAGTATGTTGCTGAAAAACAGGAGTATGGCCTAGGCCTTCGTATTGACCATATCAAACATCGATATTTAATTGGCCATGGAGGTGGTTTCCCGGGACAGATCACGACTACTCTTTGTGACCCCAAAGACCAGTTAGTGGTAACTGTGCTAACCAATTGCTTAGATAGTGGTGCTAGGAAGATTGCTCAAAGCATTATCAGTCTTATGGATTACTTCCAAAATCACTGGGCAATGCCTCAAG
Source organism: Saccharimonadales bacterium (SeqCode) (assembly GCA_049790715.1). GTDB lineage: Bacteria > Patescibacteriota > Saccharimonadia > Saccharimonadales > UBA4665 > JBAQZF01. Next base: position 2,144 of record JBAQZF010000076.1, read on the forward strand.
ATAAATTTGACCGGTTTGAGGGTAGATTTATGGAGTTGTTTAGTGTGGTTGATGTTATAGCTTCGGGAAAAAAGTTATTTGCGGGGTCTTCCGAAAGCTGGCAGCTATTTGATCATCCTGATGAACTTGAGCATGTTCAAGATAATACTTTTAAGATTGTTAAAACTAATAGCTTTGCATCAGAAGGCGAGCTCGTGCACTTTAAGCTTGATTCAGGTGGTAAGGTGAAGTCTGTAATGTGGGCAGGAGAGTTATGCCTGCCAGAAAAAGACTACTTAACTCAAATAGCTAAACGTACAAAAATTGATATAAAACCTCACTCAAAATAGGAGGGTGCAAGCCTACGAAATGTAGACATTTTTCGTTAAAATTCTATTGTAAGAAAATCAGATAACGTATACTGCAAATAGTATGAGTGAAACGGCATATATGGGACCGCTCGATATAGCGCGCCGAGTTAATGCTGATGCGGTAGCGTTAGATGAGGTAATTAGACTACAGGCAGATGTATTATTTTCTGGGGGTGCAGATATGCCCAGTGAGTTAATCGGGGAGCTTGACGCGCAGCATCCTTTCATAGAACAGGAAGTAACTGTTGACGGCTCTGTACTGGTAGCGGCTCCTGATATGAGTGATACAGCAGAAAGCCACCCTTTATTAATAGCTGGCTATAACGGTCGTTTACCAGCAGGTGAGTACGCTCCGGTGCATGGTACTTATTTTGGTTTTGCTATACACCCTGTGTATTATCCTGATCTTGATATGACATCTCCTAGGGTTATGCATATGGTAAGAACCGGTCAACAGACGTTTATGGACAAATTCCATAATTCACACACTGTCACGAACTTTATGTACGTTTGCGTAGATGGTGCTGAACTAACTCCTAAATTACCAATCAACGCTCATAGCCTGGAAGACTTGAGCCAAGATGATTTTGCGCAGAAAATTGATGCGATGATTTTTGCAAAAAATAGAATAACAATACCTCTTGTTAAAGGAATTGCTGGCGTTACTAATGGTATGTTAAGGCACGAAGGGCACGAAGCCGAAAAGAATAAGCAACGAATTAGTTATTTAAATTCGCTTGGAATACTTGATGGTCTCAGATTGGTGACTCGCGACGTTGCTATAGCGAGTAGCAAAGTTGGACCGAATGAGGAAGTGCTATACAGTGATCTATCGAATCCTTTAACTGTTTCGCCAGACAGGCTGGATATTAGTTATGGCTACACTAGGCTAGCAAATGGCGAAGTTATGGCCAACGGTCCACTAGAAGTATGCGCTGCGGCAAATATGACAGGAGATAAAACACTTATAATGCCGCTTAAAAGTATTATAGATATACAGTACGAGTAATTTTTTTCTGCACCGGCAAGGTGCTACAATCGGAGTCTATGCGGCAAAAACAGGCGTTGAAT
>JBAQZF010000077.1:0-15974 GCA_049790715.1 Saccharimonadales bacterium (SeqCode)
GGCCGGCGCTTTAAGATTTTTCATCCAGGCCTCAAAGGCTACGTTTTTTCTCTGTTCTATGGGGAAAATTTGCTCCAATGTGCCGCGGAAAGTATCTTCTATGTCCCGCCATTCCCGCGAAGATTCCTGATGACCATTTGATCGAATAAATTCCCTGAAGGACGCCTCGGCGGTACGCAGCAGCTTTTCCTCTCCTCCAACCAGTTTGATGTCAATAAACCCATCTTCTGCTGAATACCGTTCACGAAGACGATTATCGGCAGCTATGATGGAGGCTATACCAGCTTCCTTGCCGTAAGCGTAGGTAGATGCGGCCTGGGTAATGGCCAATGTTTCCGCGGCTGATAAATTCCAAATCGCCGGCAGGTTATACAGCCGATTAGCGCTTATCGGCCGCCAGTCGCTCTCACTATTTAATTCAGCGATCGCGGCGGATGCCAAGAAAAGCTGCATAGTTCGCGGCATTCCCTGCTCTACGCGGTGCCTAACCAAAGGGTCAGAAATGATACTTTCCCATTTCGGAAAGCCTTCCGGCCATATTTCGCCGTCATATGCTACACCACAACTAGCTTCATCAAATTTTTTCTTATCATAATCATACGTAGCTCCTGACGCATCATAATCCGAGTGCTGACCTAGATCTCGCAAATACCTAATGGCTACCGCGTCACACCTAGCTAGCGCTTGAGTTTGCAGCGCGTCCGCGTCGGGATAGAGCGCGCCATATAGCCTGCCAAGAGCTCTCTCTTGCGTCGCGTGAATACCAAACTGATGACCTTCCCAAGATTGATATCCTATTGAGTTACCATAAAGCACGAGGTTACTGAGTAACGTACTCTCCGTAGCAGTAGCATCCGTCGGCAAACTGGAGAGACGCATAAATCTGTCTATGTTTTCCGGTGATGATTGCTCGATTGTAGGCAGACGCTCCGCTTTCATGATCAACTCCAACCCCACACCGTTATGTCTAAGCTACGATTAGTATAACAAACAACTCTCTTAGCTGATGCTGACGATCTTGTAAGCGGTAGTGTCGGTCGGGGTGGTGATCTGGACGGTTTCGCCTTCTTTTTTGCCGATGAGGGCCTGGCCGATGGGTGATTCGTCGCTGATTTTGCCACTGAGCGGGTCAGCTTCGACGGTGCCGACGACTTGGAATTCTTTAGTCTTACTGTCGCCTTTGAGTTTGACGACTGAGCCTAGCTGCACCTTGCTGTCACCGCGGGGCTTTTTGATGATCTCGGCGTTTTGCAAGATGTTTTGCAGTTCGGCGGCGCGGGCTTCATTGCGGTCTTTTTCGGCCATGGCGGATTGATATTCGGAATTTTCGGCCAAATCGCCCAGTTCGCGGGCGGTCTTGATAGCTTCGGCAATAGCCGGACGCTTGGCGATTAAACCGTCTAATTCGGCCTTTAGTTCATCCACGCCCCCTTGGGTCAATCGAAATAGCTTTTTCATGGATCCTATCTCCTTATTACGATCAGCGCATCACCTGCTCGGTGATGGTAATTATTCTCTTAACGTCGAGGCTATTATACCAAGCTTCAGCTCGTAATACCTAGCGTTTTGAGCAGTTCGCTTTCGCTCATCTGACTGGGCTGGTCGGACTGTCGAGCTTTGCATTCATAGGTACCTGCCGCCAAGGTTTTGTCGCTGACAACTACGCGGTACGGTATGCCGAGCAGATCGGCGTCAGCGAACTTTTGGCCTGGTCGCGTGTCTCGGTCATCATATAATACTCCGACCTCTGCTGCTGTCAAGCGCTCATACAACTCGTCCGCTTGCTTAACGACGTCTGGGGCATCACCCAGACGCGCCAAATACACCTGTGCCGGCGCCACTGCTGCCGGCCACACCAATCCTTTATCGTCAGCAAAGTGCTCAGCCAGCACGCCCATGAGTCTACTCACACCGATGCCGTAGCACCCCATTATGATTGATTGCTGCGCTCCCTGCTCATCGCTATAGTAGACGCCGAGCGCATCGGTATACTTAGTTTCCAGATGAAAGGTATTACCAACTTCAACGCCCTTTTTCTCGACTAGCGTATGTTTGTTCAGACCAAGCTTAGCAAGCGTTTCATCACTGTAAATTTCTTTGTTGATGGCGATTTTTTTGGCCTCGTCAACATAGATGACGTCTTCACCGATATCGCTTAATGTCTGGAATTCGTCGCTGAAGCGTTTGGTGAAAATACCGCCATCGGCGTAGGTCCGGTAGGTTATATCACCGATTCCAAGCCGCTTGTAGACCTTGCCGTAGGCTTCGATTGCTTTATCGTAGAGTTTTTCATGCTGCTGCTGATTGCCCGCCAAGGAGTACATATCCTTCATGAGAAATTCGCGGCCGCGTAGCAAGCCGCTCTTGGCCCGAAGCTCGTTGCGGAACTTGTTTTGGATTTGATAGACGTAGATCGGAAAATCTTTGTAGGAATTCACATAACTACTGAGAGCATCGACAATCGGTTCCTCGTGCGTCAGGCCCACTCCCAGTTCGGTGCCGTTGGCCAGTTTTGTCTTGAACCAGTTATCAACCTTGGCGTCATCCCACCGATCGGTCTTTTCCCAGATATCTTTAGGCTGCAAAATTGTCATTTGGACTTCGTTACCACCAATAGCGTCCATCTCCTCGCGCACAACCTGGGCAATGTTATCGAGCACCCGTTTACCAAGCGGAAGATAGGCATAGACACCAGCCATTTCCTTGTGAATGAAACCAGCCTGAATCAACAGCTGCGCGTTGCGCGCCGTCTCGTCTGCCGGTACGGTTTTACTGGTTTTAGTAAATAGTCGCGACAGTCTCATAGTGCACTCATTGTACCTTACCGCACGTGTAGTATAAATAAAGCCATGAACGCCACGCCGTTCTTGACGGCATGCAGCGTCATCGAAGCCCACAGGCCGCCGGTTTTTTCACGCAAATAAATCAACACTAGACTAAGCACGAAGGTGTCCAGCGCCGCGATGTACAGCGGGCCGGTCGCGCCGCCCTCCGGCAGATGGGCGCTAGCGAATATCGCGCTGGTAACGATCACCGCGGCGATCGTCGGCATGGCTTTTTTCAAGCTGCTATACAAAAAGCCGCGGACCATGATTTCCTCTGTCAGCGGCGGCAAAATTACCAGACTGATAAACGTCAATATCAGCGCGGCCACGCCATGGACATTATCAAAGCCGATCTGCTGCTGTTGGTTGACATCCAAACCAGGGATCAGATGACTGGCCACACCGACCGTCAACAGATACAACACATAGTAAAAAGGCACTGCTGCCAGACCATATCCCAGATCAGTCCAGCGCGGCCGTCGCAAGCCAATGACTTTAAAACCAAGCCGATAGCGCTTGAGAAACAGATAGATAGCGCCGATGGTGAAGGCCTCGGCCAGCAAGATATAGCCAAACTGAGCCACGACGGAATTGCCCAACCAGTCGTTGGCCTGAGCATTTGACCAATGCCGCGTTATCGGGTAGATCGAGATCAGCAGCCCGCCAAAAAGTTGCGACACGTAGTAAATCGCCACCATGAAGAGCACCGCGACCCAAGGGTTCCAGGGTACCGCGCTGATAGATTTTTGCTCTTTGGCTACGTCTTCGATGATAGGTATTATAGCGGAAAAATTATAAGAAGCGTTTGACGTCCACGATAGTGATCAGCACCACTAGGCCGATGAGCACCACGAAGCCGGTGGCGTTAATCATTTCTTCGCGTTTTGCCGATAGCGGCCGTTTGACGGCCCGCGAGACAAGCGTCAGCCACAGCCGCCCGCCATCCAGCGCCGGAATCGGCAAGATATTCATAATGGCCAGCGTCAGCGAGATAATAGCGATGATAAACAGCATGAACTGATACCCCAGCAGACTGCCGTTTTTCAAAATCACGAAGATGCCGACCGGTCCGGCCACCTGCGAGCTAGCCAAGGTTTGGCCATTTTCGCGGGCCGTATGATTGCCTGTCAGACCGCCGGCGATCAAACTACCCAGGCCACCTAGCGCGTGTCCCAACCCCTGAAACGTCAAAGCCGTCACTTGCACGCTAATACCCGCCGCCACGATCGGTGCCGACCAGGTGGAACGCTGCAGCGTGAATTCCGTAGGAGAAATACCCAGATAACCCTTTGGATTATTGGTCTTCTGGCTAGCAACAACCACTTCCTTGCTCAAAAGCGTCACCCGCGCCTGCTGCTCATGACCATCCCGCTCGTAAAACACGTCAACTGTTTTACCAGCAAACTGCTTGGTAATCGCCGGCAACTTATCAGCGGAGTTCACCGCCACCGGACTATGACCAGGTAATCGTAAAGCCGTTAGTTGATCTTCGCTTTTGAGTCCGGCTTTAGCGGCTGGAGAATGAGACTCGACATACCCCACCAATACCCGAGAAGATAGCAGCTGCTGGTCAACCGACACCTTTTGCAGGCGTCCGTTATTGTCCAATATTGGTTTGCATGTTTCGTGATTAGCAAGGTTCGTGTCACCTGAGCTACACGACACCGCGGTTTTTTTGACCGTAAATTGATTGGGGATTAATTTTGGCATGCCGACAATCGCCAGAATCGTCAGCAGCACCAGTGCCGTCACCAGGTTCATGAGCACGCCAGCAGCCATGATTTTCGTCTTCGACCAGGTACTAGCCGCGCCAAAGCTGCCAGGCTCGGTATCGCTATCGTGTTCGCCCTTGAGTTTTACGAAACCGCCGAGCGGCAAGGCATTGATCGTAAACAACCAGCCGGATTTCGTCTTATGTTTGTACAGCCGCGGCGGAAAGAAAATGCCAAATTCCTCGACCTCCACGCCAGCCCGCCGCGCCGCCAGAAAATGCCCGTACTCGTGCACCACCACCAGCCCGATGAACAGCACGATCCCCACGACCAAAAGCAAAACCGCCATTAGCCTCTATTTTAGCAGAGATCGCTTGGTCTGACGCCTAAAGCCGCATGAAAATATATCAAATCTTAAATCTGCCTTAACCTCGGCTTTACAAACCAGCCGGAAAGCGTATAGTAAAAACCATAAGGGTTACTTAAAACGGCGCGCGTGAACAAACAGAGGTAAAAATGAGTCGCATATCTATGTCTACTGATAGCGTACATGACGTGGTTTTGCCAAACCAGCCGCGCTTGCAGACAGTAGCGCTTGGCCCCAATCCCGCGCCAAGCGTCGAGCATATGGCAGCGCTCTCTATAGTGTCGGCGCAGGCCGCCTCGAGCCCAGAAATCTTTAGCTCACCCGAAACCTCCGATCAGCACACACCAGCCTCTCGACCACCCACATCCAAAACAAACTTTTTGCGCCATCATACGCTGGCCATCTTCGCTATACTTTTCCTGATAATCGGTATCGCCGGCATCAAAATCGGCGGCCGCTACTGGTCAGCCGCCTATATCGCCAAACACACCAAGCCAGCCATAGCGCTCAAGGCCACCAGCCATTCTATCGCCGGACTCAACGCGGCCATCGCCGACAAACAGCTACAAGATAAGCTGCAAACCATCACCTCCCAGCCCGCGACCCTAACCGTCGGCACGCAGACAGTTCCGGTCAGTGCCGACACCATCAAAAGCTGGCTCCAGATCACGCCCAACGCCGCCAAGACCGAAGACTCCATTCACGTCAGCGCCGACACCATCGCTGCCTCCCTCACCCAACTGGCCGGTAAATACGTCAAAACGCCAGCCAATCAAGTCACCGTCAACGAAGATGGCGTCAATCGCGTGGTCGTAGCCGGCCACGATGGGACGACCCTCAGTGATCCGACCACCCTCAAAACTCAAGCCCAGCAAGTCGCCAAAACCGTCATGGACGCCAAAGGTTTGCAATTCAGCACGCCGATCCAAACCGCTCCGTTTCAATCAGTCACTACAGCGGCGCTCGGCAAAGTCCTGGTCGCCGACGTCACCACCAAGAAAATGTGGGCTTTCCAAAACGGCCAGCAAGTCAACAGCTGGCTGGTCAGCGCCGGCAAACCTTCCACGCCGACTCCGCTGGGCGAATTTCACGTCTACGCCAAGTACGCTGTCCAAGATATGCGCGGCACCAATCCCGACGGCACGCCTTATTTCCAGCCGCACGTCCACTGGGTCAATTATTTTAGCGGCGGCAGCGCCGTCCATGGCGTCTACTGGCACCCTCTGAGTTGGTTTGGAGTCAACAACAGCTCCCATGGCTGCATCGGCGTGCCCGACAGCCAAGCCGCCTGGATTTACAACTGGGCAGCCATCGGCACCACCGTCATCGTCCACGCCTAAAACCGGCCGTTTGTTATAACGTCAAGATTTCCTGTTCTTTGGCTTTGGCGGCAGCCTCGGCCTCGGCGCGAGTTTTATTCATGGCATCTTCTACCTGCGCGATGAGCCGCTTGGCGTCATCTTCGCCGATATCTTTGGCTTTTTTGGACTTATCAATCGTATCCAAAGCGTCGTGCCGGACACTTCGCAAAGCGATCATGCATTCTTCCTGTTTCTGCCCAACCTGTTTGGCCAGTTCGCGGCGACGCTCTTCGTTGAGTTGCGGGACCGGCACGCGCACCACGCGGCCGTCATCAGAGGGGTTTAGACCGAGCGACGGATTGTTACGAATGGCATTGGCAATTGCTTCCAAGTTGTTCGGGTCAAACGGCGTGATCTGAATCAGTTGTGCCTCCGGTGCCGTCACCGTCGCGGTCTGATTCAGCGGCATCGACGTGCCATAAGCCTCAACCATGACGCCAGCAAGCATCGAAGCGCTCGCCCGCCCCGTCCGCAGACTCTTCAAACCCTCTCGAAACCGCTCTACGGCCTGAGTAAACTTAGCTTGCGCCCTGTTAACTATTTGATCTGTATCCATCAAGAATAATTATACCCTAGGCTTTAAAAGTATTACTAGATATACCTAGTTAATATATTTTTTAAAAAAGGCTGTTTCTGAGATTGTAGCACCCTGCCTATGATAAAAATCATGGGCTTTTTCTCTATCATACCTTGATATCCACTCTATCTTTGCCGCTCCACGATTAGCAGCGTAACGCTCAATTTCTTGCCACATGGCATACCCCACTCCTCGCCCTTGCATTGAAGCCTCACAGACAAAATCGTCCAAATATACTTTACGATCTCTCCCCACTACCATGTAATGTAAAATCGCAGAGCCCACTATTCTTCCATGAGCTTCCGCGACCAATTGTTCTCTGTCTGGAGATTCTACGATTTCACGAAATAAATCTTCCGGTAAAGGCTCCCCTTTATCTTCAGCATACAAATTAGGCATCAATGCGCCAATTGCAGCAGCCTCTTGAGAATCATAAGATTGTAAAAACCTTACCTGTACTTCTGGATTAGACATCGTTATTCTCTAAAATTAGCTTAGTTCGCCAAGGGCGATGCGAGAGAAGCGGCGGATGACGACGTTTTCGCCGAGGCGGGCAGCGTGGTCTTTGACGTATTCGGCAACGGTCTGATCGGGATTTTTGACAAATGGCTGATCTAGTAGGCAGCGTTCGGAAAAGTGCTTTTTCAACTGGCCTTCAACGATTTTGTCGATCATGTCGGCTGGCTTGCCTTCGGCTTTGGTTTTTTCGGCGAATTCAGTCTGGATTTTGTCACGATCGGCAGCTGGTACATCTTCGATGCTGACGTACTGCGGATTGCTAGCCGCGATGTGCATGGCGATGTCTTTGACCAGGTCAGTAAAAATCTCGTTGCGGGCTACGAAGTCGGTCTCGCAGTTTACTTCGACAAGCACGCCGATGCGGCCGTCGTGATTGTAGGTGCCGACCAATCCGGCTCGCGCTTCGCGCTCCCCGCGCTTTTCAGCTTTGGTGAGCCCCTTTTTACGCATCGCGGCCAGCGCTTTGTCAAAATCGCCGCCAGCTTCTTCCAGCGCTTTCTTGGCGTCAGTCAAACCGACACCAGTCAGGTCTTTGAGTCGTTTTATCTCTGTTATATCGATTGCCATACTGCTCTCTCCTTATACTTAGTTTTGCCCTGTCATCCTCGCGAACGCGGGGATCCAGAAAATTGTGGCGTTTCTGCGACACTCATTATTGACTGGATTCCGGATCAAGTCCGGAATGACAAGCTGTTCGGGTCGCTACTTCGTCGCTTCCGCCTGCGCTGCTGTCTCAGGATTATCTTCAATCTTCTTAGCTTTCGCCTTGCCAGTCTCGATAGCCATTTTGACATAATCCGCCACCAGCTGAATCGTCTTGATAGCGTCGTCGTTGGCCGGAATCGGATAGGTCACGATCTCAGGATTGGCGTTGGTGTCCACGATCGCCACGATCGGTATCTTGAGCTTAGTAGCTTCACGTACGGCGTTAACATCATTTATGACGTCAACTACGAACACCGCGCCCGGGCGACTATTCATCTCTTTGACGCCGCCGTACAGCACGTTGAGCTGATCAATCTCCTCTTGGAAGCGCTGCACCTCGAGCTTGTTGTACTTGTTGGCCAGCTCGCCCGACGCCATGCGTGATTCCAGGTCTTTCATGTACTTGACCCGTCCACCAATGGTGTTCCAGTTGGTCAGCATCCCACCGAGCCAACGTTCAGTCACGAACGGCATGCCGGTTTCCTCGGCAGTTTTACGGATAATGGCCTGAGCCTGGCGCTTAGTGCCGACCAGCAGGATTTGCTTGCCGTCAGCAGCCGTTTTACTCAAAAAAGCCAGCGCTTCTTCCAGTCCAGCCACCGTTTTGGTCAAATCAATGATATGCGTGCCGCCGCGCTTGCTATGGATGTACGGCGCCATTTTCGGATGCCAACGTTCCGTCTTGTGGCCAAAGTGCGCGCCCGCCTCCAGCAATTGCTTGATATCTACTTCGCTAGTAGCCATATATTCTCCTTCTTCTTCAGTCCGGGAACTTTCAGGTGCCTACAAAGCCAACCGCTGAAAGAGGATCAAACCCCTGAACTTGCTTAATTAATCGTGAAAGCATCGTAACAGATTACGCACTCGCATGCAACTCTCTTTAACCACCTTGTGATTCATGAAGACTGCCGTAGAGCTGCACGTCGACCAGCAGACCCGCCATAGCGTCAACTTCTTCTTCGGTTAATATCCGGATATCATTTCTCTTGAGACGAGTGGACACGAGCATTCCGTTTTGAATACGTTTTTTGAATTCCAGTAATTGCTCGGGGGAAATGCGTAGACTACCTTTTTCTTTGTGATTCATAATTTGCTCTAGCAGACGCTGTTTTTCAGTGGCGTCGAGGATTTCAGCCTCATCATTGTACTCTCTGTCTTCTTGCACGATGACTACTCCACCGTCATAAATCGAATCTGGACTAGTAATTTCCCAGAAAGTACTCCTGGTCTCTACCCCTTCTTGGTCGACCCTACTCATGAGAAGCTCACCAGCATAATCCACCAGTAATTGACCATGGACACCAACGCGCCGCTCGAAGTCGTCCGCCAAGCCTTCCGATAAGTCATCGGGGGAGAAATATGCTTCTACCAATGACAATGGGGCACGCTCATCAGTAAATACAACTTCCACGTCGACCATATACAGCGCGCCAGCTTGTTCTAGTCGACGATAATACCTACCAACCCCAGGTTCAGCGCCCAGAGCCGGATGCTCGTCAGGAAGTTTCTTACCTTCAACTGGTACGTATGGTCTAGCCGTAGTACGGAGTATCTGCAATACCTCACCGGATATCTGCATGCTTCTAAGCTCCGCGGCACTAAATGGCAGGTCGGGATCAAACTCATAACTCATTTTTATATTTTACCACATCGAATATACTTTGTCACTGTGACGGCCTTCGTAGCGACTACATGAATACGTTTCCAGGCGCGGACTGCTTTTTTAGCTCGCAAACTATAGCTCATCAGCATGCGCCAACGCCACCGCGCCCGCCAGAAAAATCAAGGGCTGTTCGCCAGTCAATACGTTGTTACCTGTTAACTCAAAGCGATCTGCCGTCGGGCTCCACGCATCAGGGGGAGTAGATACCGTCGAGCGGAATCCTATCTTTAGGGCCACTCCTTCACCTTCCAAATCTATATCTCCCCGCAAGATTCGTTGATAGTCCGCCAATTCCCTGTCCGGATACAGCTGCAATTGATGAGCCATGCGCGTTACGCAAGCGCCAACACCCAAAGCTAGTACGGTAGTGTCTTCGTTCGGTCTTGCTACGTCAGCCCTAAAATCAAAGCCAGTCTCATCACATAGCGGGCGATACGCGGTCAATGCCAGTCGTGGATCATGCCGCACTCGTCCCTCATCAGCAAACCCCACAAGAGTCCCGATAAAATCGTTCACGTAAGCCAAGGTGTTTCGTTTTACTGGCCCTGGCAGCGTACCCACTTTTCTGGCGTTAAATCCATAAGAAATAATTTCATCAGGATGAACAGTTGGATCAAAAAGCCGTCTTCTGCTAATATTTTGTCCAGCGTGTTTCTCAGCAGCTGTAGTCATCGCTTCAGAAGCAATCTCGATAGGTGCCGAAACTATCAATCTCTGTCGTTTCGACTCAAATCCAAACTGTAATTCTCGAGCCATAATCACCTAATCTAGAGTAATGGTCTCGTTTACGCAAGCAGTAGCGGTATGCTCCCAAGAACACTGTTGACCAAAGGCTAACAGATGTGTATACTAACAACTTGATTATGAAAAAAGCATTGCACCCCGACAATTACCGCCTCGTCGTGTTCGAAGACCTCAATAACGGTTTTCGCTTTTTGACGCGCTCCACTGTCGCCGCCGACGAAACCACCAAGTGGGACGATGGCAACGAATACCCTTTGGTCAAGGTGCACATTACCTCGGCTTCGCATCCGTTCTTTACCGGTGAGGAGCGCGTGCTCGACATCGAAGGCCGCGTCGACAAATTCAAAACCCGCGCTGCCGCTGGTGCCGCCGCTAAAGACAAGCGTGCCGCCGCCGCCAAAAAAGCCGCTCAGCGCCAAGCCGCCAAGATCGAAAAAGCCGAAGCCAAGGCTGAAAACACCAAAGCTGCCAAGAAATAACTCCAGATCTTATTGAAAACAGCTTATCGAGCTGACGGCGGCTGCTTAAATTGAATATCGCCTGCGTGTGCTGCGTATAATTCCTGTTCCCGCTCGTGCAATTCCGGGCCCCTGACTCCGCTTGCCTGGAGCACGTTCCGGATAAGTTTACTCATAGTCGCGGTGTGGTGATCCTCAAGACCGGACTTTATACTTTCTGGTAGATCGCTCCGGATCGGCAAACCAGGAGGACGTCCGTTAACTCCGACCGCTGAATGGAGAGTCTTAGTGAAAGGATTACGAAAACCAAGAGTAAGCCGCCCTAACGGCATTCCGTTACCAAAAAGCCGTCCGCTATGGAGTTTAATTTTTCGTATTTTCTCAGATGAGCCAGCTTCATTTATGAGATTAGTAACATTATCGAGATCGGCATCAGCCTCCCCCCATGTATTCGTTACGTTGCGTCTGACCAATACCGGTATTTGGCCTTCTCGTCTGCCAGGTACTTCTTGATATTTATCTTTCATGATATGAATCATAGCAAATTATTATAGTTTTGTCAATATAGAACAGGGTTGGTATACTAATAAAACTATGAGTCACAAAGAACAAAACCTACGCTACGAGCTTAAAGAGCTGGAAACCAAACTCCAGGATCCGGCTATTTATAGTGACAAAAATTACCCTAAACTGGCTAAGCGCAAATCAGAGCTGGAACATATCATAGCCTTATTTGACGAAAAAGCCAAGCTGCTAGCCGATAAATCCGCTGCCGAGGAACTCAAAAACAGCTCCGATGCCGAGCTGAAACAGATGGCCCTCAGCGAACTTGATGAACTCGAACCAAAATTAACGGCAAACGAAGAAAAACTCCTCGAAGCTCTGACGCCGCAAGACCCCAACAACGAGCGCGACGTCATCATCGAAATCCGAGCTGCCGCCGGCGGCGACGAATCCAGCCTGTTCGCTGGCGAACTCTATCGCATGTACATACGATGGGCCGAAAATCACCAGTACAAGACTGAACTCCTGAGCGAATCGCCTAATGAAGCCGGCGGCTTCAGCGAAATCACCTTTGCCGTCCGCGGCCCCGAGGCCTACAAAAACCTCAAATTCGAAGCCGGCGTCCACCGCGTCCAGCGTGTGCCCGTCACCGAAAGCCAGGGGCGCATCCATACCTCCACCGCCACTGTCGCCGTCCTGCCAGAAGCCGAAGAATCAGACATAGAAATCAATCCAGCCGATCTGCGTGTCGACGTCTATCGCAGCGGCGGTCATGGTGGCCAGTCGGTCAACACTACCGATTCCGCGGTACGCATCACCCACTTGCCTACCAGTCTAGTAATAACAAATCAAGACGAAAAATCTCAGATTAAAAATAAAGCCAAGGCCATGAGCGTCCTCCGCTCCCGCTTGCTCCAACTAAAAATCGAAGAGGAGCAAAAAGAGCAGTCCGATGCCCGCAAGAAGCTTATCGGCTCTGGCGACCGCTCCGAAAAAATCCGCACCTACAACTTCCCCCAAGATCGCATCACCGACCACCGCATCAGCTACAGCCGATCAAACATCCCCGCCGCCCTCTCCGGTGACATCGACGACCTCATCGAAAAAATCCAAGCCGCCGAACACGAATTACTCAGCAAGGCCTAAATCACGCCAAAGTCGCCCTACAGCTAAAGCCTATGCTTTGGGCCACCGTTACTGGTAAGCGCGTGACGCGCTGTTCTTAGGTTTCTGCCGCTCTTATCTTCCGAATAAAAATAGCTCATACTAAGTGGCTTATTATAACCAGTCATTCCTAACAAATTAGGCAGATTAAAAGGACATGCAGTAGAGATACCAGGCATGTTAAAATCCCGTATAAAAACTTCAGGGATAGATTGAACGACGGTTATCGCGGCAATCTTAGCGCGTGCTGACAGCAGTTCATAGACAGTACATTCTACGCCGATTAAGCTACCGACAGCCTTTATAATTTCTTGAGATGCTACGGCCGTTTGGGGCGTTTCCGCTGTATGCACCCATGTAGCATCAGGGTTAACAGATGGTTCAAACGAGAGTCCACACTGCTCTACAAACCCCTCGATCACCTGCGTGCCATAATTAGTAGCATGCTCGTTATCAAAATGATTCGCAGCGCGTAGCGCCAACACCCGATCATCTTCGTTCCGAGATTCCAACCCAATCTCTAGCAACATATCAATATGTGACGGGAATGCCAGCTGAGTCGCTTGTTCATCAATCATAGCCTTCATATTTATTATTTTACTTGTTTTTTAAACTATTGTCAATGTTTCTTAGGACGCGCACTGCTTTATACTTGACCGCATGCGCCTAGTACATCTACTTGAAAATGGATTGAATCAGCTTAGGATAGCTGGCATCGCGACGGCGCGGCTGGACGTGCTGGTCTTGCTGGAGGATGTGACGGGAATTGATCGGGCGCGATTACTGGCCGAGCCAGAATTGGAATTATCGGACACGCAGGTCACGCGACTCGAAAAGTTGCTCAAGCGGCGAGCCGCGCACGAGCCGCTGGCCTACATCCGCGGCAAGACAGAATTTTATGGTCGCGAATTTGTGCTCACGCCAGACGTGCTGGAACCGCGACCAGAGTCAGAAACCATGATCGAGCTTTTGAAACACCTAGTTAAGAACAAAGGGCTTAAGCTATCTGGCAGGAAGAAATTAAAGATCGCCGATGTCGGTACCGGCAGTGGCGCGCTCGGTATTACGGCCGCGTTAGAATTGCCAAATTGCCAAGTAGAGCTGCTAGAGATTGATACCAAAGCCATCAAAACAGCTAAAATAAACGTAGAAAAATTTACACTAAACATACGCGTCCTTAAAAGTGATCTTCTGGCGCAGTCCGCCAAAGACTATGACCTACTACTCTGTAATCTCCCCTATGTACCAGATAGCTATACGATTAATCAGGCGGCTACACACGAGCCAAAGATTGCCATATTCGGCGGTCCTGACGGGCTAGATATATATCGTAAACTTTTTCAGCAGATAGATATATTGGCCAAAAAACCGTTGTATATTTTAACTGAATCTCTGCCGCCGCAACACTGCGCTTTAGAAGGCATCGCCAAACTATCGGGCTATAAACTTGTCACGACCGACGATTTCATCCAGGTCTTTCAAAAGTCTTAAAAGCCCCATTTTTACCAACTTTTAGCTTACTAAAATATACTCTGGGCCCAGCATCTGGTACTAGCAAGTAAGATGATAATGAATCATATTTTGAGTCTTTATTGAATACATCAATAGGTATCTGCTGAATAGTACGTCCGGATGGCTGGCTCTATCTGCCGTAGCGTCCGCGGCCTGGCATGGACGATATGGTGGAAGAACTCGGTAGTGGAAGAGGTCGCGGTAGATTTTTGGCCGCCAGCTGAAGCTCTTGCTGTCGTCGCGCGGCTTCGACAAGGCCGACATCCCAGGTAGCCTCTACTTCTGCTTTGGGCTGCCCACCTTGAGCCAGCTCTACTTCCGCCAGTAAGCGTTCCTGGTCGGGATCTGCTCTCTGAGAATAGGGATAGCCGTTACGATTCATATCTTAAATTTTAGCATAAATGCAATTAATTGTCAATTTTAGAGTCTTCATGACTACGCCCTGACACCAAGTAAACAGTTAGATATTGAGGGGTACGCTTGTTTTGAAGTGATAGCCAGCAAGATATTTTTTCTAGTTCTAGCTCTGTGGCAACGTGCCAAGCGTGACGGTAAGGTGCGAGGTTTTGCTGCCGCGCAGGACGGTCAGGGTGATTTTGTCGCCAGGCTGATGTGGACTGAGCTGGCTGGTTAGAGAGTGTGTCTGGTCGATAGCGACGCTATTTACGGCAGTGATGACATCTCGCTCTTGAATGCCAGCTTTAGCCGCCGGACCATTAGGCACGACCGAAGGAGCCGCAGGGTCATTGCTAGGCGCTATGAAGGCGCCGTTTTGGACGCTCAGATCGTACTGGTTGGCGACATCGGCGGTCAACGGCACGTAGCGCACGCCCAGATACGGACGGGCAAAGGTGCCGGTTTTGAGTACTTGCTGAATCAGGCCGCGGACGTCGTTGATCGGGATGGCGAAACCGATATTTTGGGCGTCGCCAGCGATGGCGGTGTTGATGCCGATCACCTGGCCATTGAGATTGACTAGCGGGCCGCCGGAGTTGCCTTCATTGATAGCGGCGTCAGTCTGGAAGAGATTATCGAGGTTTTCCGATGAATCGCTGCTACCCGAGGAATCGCCAGCCTGGACGCTTCGGCCGTAGCCGGAAATGATGCCGCTAGTGACGGTGTTTTGGAATTGGCCGAGAGCATTGCCGATAGCTACGGCGTCATCGCCGACTTGTACTTTCGAGGAGTCGCCGATGGCAGCGGGGATCAGTTTGTGGCCTTTGGCGTCATTGACCTTTAGAAAAGCCACGTCGAGGGTATCGCTATCAGTAGTACGTCCGACGACTGAAACATTTTTGAGTTCGGTGCCGTCGCTGAGAGTCACGCTCACGCTAGTCGTGCCCTCCGGTACCACGTGGCGGTTGGTGACGATCAAGCCCGACGAGGAAATGATGATACCGGTGCCGGCCGCCTGCTCCTGCTGTGGCTGGGACTGAGAAGGGCCAAAGAGACCGAAACTGTCCTGCGTGTCAGATGAAGAAGTGCTGGTGATATTGACGTTGACACTGACTACGCTGGGGCCGACCGTCTTGGCGATCTGGCTGATGAGTTGGCTCTGGCTGGTGACGATTTTTTTCTGACTGCCGAGAGTGCCGGCACTGAGTAGGCCATTTTGACCATTGTGGTGATTTTCCAGCCAGGCGCCGCCAAAACCACTGAGGCCGGCGATCAAGATAAACGCCAGCGCCACTAGACCGATTCGCGTCTGCCCAGCTGAAACCGTACTGCTCCGCGGCAGCGGCAGTCGTTTAGCAGTATCCGGTGCTGTCACGCCATCCGTTGATTGATTATCCTGTTCGTCTGCCATACGCGCCCTCCCTTATTTTTACTTAGACAACTTTATCGCCCCAGTCAGAAAACGCC
>JBAQZF010000078.1:0-5094 GCA_049790715.1 Saccharimonadales bacterium (SeqCode)
AGTCGTGAAAACATCGGCCGTTTAGCCGGTGTGCCGTTCATCGCCAAGGATAACTTCTTGGTATTTGGCGCTGAAACGACTGCTGCCAGCAACATCTTGAAAGGCTTCACCGCGCCGTATCAAGCAACTTCTATCGAAAAGCTGGAGGCCGAAGGGGCTATTTGTGTGGCCAAGGCTAACCTCGACGCTTTTGCCCATGGTGCCAGCACTGAAAATAGCGACTTTTTCACGACTAAAAACCCGCATGACGTGACACGCGTACCCGGTGGTAGTTCCGGTGGCTCAGCCGCCGCGGTCGCGCTCGACATGGCGCCGTTTGCTCTGGGCACCGATACCGGTGGTTCGATCCGCCAACCAGCTAGTTTTTGCGGCGTGGTTGGTTACAAACCAACTTATGGACTTGTCAGTCGCTCTGGCGTGGTAGCTATGGCTAGTAGTACTGACGTCATTGGGCCATTGACCCGGACTGTTGAGGATACTGCCCTGGTGCTCGATGTCATAGCTGGTCGTGACGAACTGGATAGTACCACGATCGAGCGCGATCCAGCCGGATATGTCATCCCCAACTCGATTGGGGATCCAGAAAAAAAAGATAAAGGTGTTATCTGGGCTCCTGATCGAGCTGGAAATGGCAGGCCACCAAAAATCGGTCTTATCAAAGAATATTTCGGCGAGGGCTTAAACTCGGAAGTCGAAGCTGTGATCAAAAAAGCCGCTGATACGCTCAAAGCGGCTGGCGCGGAGATTACAGAAATCAGCTTGCCGTCACTGCCAGCGGCCCTAGCCGTCTATTACATTATCTGCCCGGCGGAAGTCAGCAGCAATCTGGGGCGCTATGATGGACAGCGCTACGGCTACACATACAAAGATGCCAAAGACCTAGACAGTAGCTATAGCGGCTCGCGTGGCCGAGGTTTTGGTAAGGAAGCCAAGCGTCGCATTATGATCGGTACTCACGTACTCAGTAGCGGTTACTATGATGCTTACTATAAGCAGGCTCAGACAGTCCGTACCAAATTGATTAATGAGTTCAACGATGCCTTCAAGCAAGTTGATTTTCTACTGGGGCCAGTAGCGCCAACGGCTGCTTTCAAAATTGGCGAACACGCTAGCGATCCACTGCAGATGTACCTAAGCGACATCATGACCGTTGCCGCCAATCTAGTTGGTGTGCCAGCTATTAGCCTGCCAGCTGGCAAGATAGACGGTTTACCTGTTGGTGTGCAGCTAGTGGCGCCGCAACAGGCTGACCGCGAATTACTGGCACTGGCTAAACAAACAGAGGAGTTATTACGATGAACACTACCAGTATGATAATTATTGTCGCTGCCGCAGCGGTGCTTCTCTTGGTCGTTTCCCTGGTGCCATTCCTGATTCGTCGTCATTCGCCCAAGCTCAACACCGCCTACTTTGAAAAGCGCTGGAAAGAGTTACAAAGCAATTGTGCTACCCGTAAAACGTGGCCGTTAGCTGTTATTGATGCTGATAATCTCCTCAACGAAGCGCTCAAAAAACGTCATTACAAAGGTAAAACTACTGGCGAACGACTCGTCGCCGCCCAACATGATCTGAGTGACAACAACAGCGTGTGGTATGGCCACAAACTCCGAAATCGCATTGTCCACGAAGATGTTCGCAAGATGAAAAAACAGGACGTGTTGAATGCCCTCAGCGGTTTTCGGCAGGCCCTACGTGATCTGGGAGCGTTAAAATGATCAGCGCTGAGACACGCGCACAATACCGAGCTACCATCGGTATTGAATGTCATGTCCAGCTGAAGACTAAGACCAAACTGTTTTCGGCGGTGGGTAATGATGCTCGCGAAGCACCACCCAATACGCTGGTGAGCCATATAGATTTTGGCTTACCTGGTGCCTTGCCTGTGCTCAATAAAGAGGCCATCCATCTGGCGACACGCGCCGCCTTCGCCCTTGGTACTGAACCGCAACACTTTAGTAAATTTGATCGCAAGCACTATTTTTATCCTGACTTACCAAAAGGTTATCAGATCAGTCAATACGACGAACCAATTATTGGCAAAGGCGTTATCGCTGTTGATGTTAATGGGAAGACCAAGCAAATTGGTATTACTCGCGCTCATCTGGAGGAAGATGCTGGTAAAAGTACCCATCAAGCAGGCAAAGACTACAGTTTGGTGGATCTGAACCGCGCCGGTACGCCACTGCTGGAGATTGTCAGTGAGCCAGATATGCACACCAGCGCCGAGGCCAAAGCCTATGCCCGCGAGCTATATCTGCGCATGCGCTACGCCGACGTGTCTGACGCTAATCTGTACTATGGCAATATGCGTTTTGACGTCAATGTCAGCGTTAGTAAAACTGATGAGCTTGGCACACGCTCTGAAACCAAAAACCTGAACAGTTTCCGAGCCGTCGAAAAAGCCGTCGAATATGAGATTACCCGCCAGATCGAACTGCTTGAAAAAGGTGAAAAAATCGTTCAGGAAACCCGCGGCTGGGACGATGCTAAGCAAAAAACACTCAGTCAGCGCACCAAGGAAAACGCTGATGACTATCGCTACATGCCCGACCCTGATCTACCGCCAATTATTATCGAGCAGTTGTACATCGACAAAATCAAAGCTGAAATGCCGATTATGCCCGACGATATTCGTAAAGAATTCTTGAAGGTAAGTTTAAAAGCAACTGACATTGAGACGCTGCTTGAATCAGATAGCGCAACAGGAGGTAAAGGCTATATCTCAGTCATACGAGATTTGCTTGATCAGCCTGAGATTGCAAGGTTTATCACTAGTTGGATTATCAACAGACATCTTTCTCGAATAGTCGAAGAATTAAAAAATACGGGAAGCGCTATGGGTCCGTCCGAAGGTAATTTACCAACAAGTCGGCAGATTAAGGATATTTATAAAATGAAAGAGGAGGGTCTACTGAACTCCAATAACGCTGACGCCTTACTTTTTGACCTCAGTGTGGGGGGTCCTTATCATGATCACAATCGAGATCCGAAATGGGTTGCCCAACAAAAAGGATACATCCAGGTTTCGGACGAAGGCGAGATTACTAAAATCGTCGAGCAGGTACTTTCAGAAAATCCTAAAGCTGCAGAAGACGTAAAAAACGGTGAAATGAAAGCCGTTGGCTTCCTAGTTGGGCAAGTCATGAAACTGTCAAAGGGTAAAGCCAACCCGCAGCTCGCTCAAAGCCTGATCAAAAAGCACTTAAATTTATAACATTATTGGACAGCTGCTAGTTTTCTGGTGAGTACTTGTCCAACCACGCCACCTATACGTGATTGATCTATAGTTTTGGCCGCTACGCCAATTGGAATTTTCAGTTCTGGATGTTCACCCAGAAGGGTCGTAAGTCTATAGGCGGAGATGATATTGGTGTGGAAGGCCGTACGCATATCAGCGTATACAGCCTCAATAGCATCTGGAAAATAATACGCGATATCGGCTTTGACGCGCCCATCATTAAGTCGTTTGCGGAGAAAGAATGCTTGATTAACAAGGAAGCTGTATAGACCTTCGATTGATGGGTTTTCTGTAATCTCATAATATAGATTTGTGGCATCCTGCCACATCCGCTTGCTGCCTTCCATGGCAATGCCATTAATATCACCAAAAGCCATGCCAAATTTAATCGGATCGTGCGAACCGCTTTGTAAGTCGGCTTGCACAATTTCTCCGTCCTCCAGTCTGTCGACTTTAGTCGCCTGTATACCCAGCGGTACGCGCTCTTTAAAACTGGGCGTGTTGAGTACGCCATCCTTCTCCTCAATCTTTTGGAGAGCATATAGGATACTGTTTTCTTCATTCGTTCCCGGTCCCGAGTCCTGATCGTTGTCGTGAGTGGCAGCATCGATAATTGCTAGATCATAAAAGTGCTGCCTGTAGTCAGGGCGAATATATGGCATGAGAATATTTCCCATTCTCACACAGCGACGCGTAACCCCGACTGAGTGGGGAGCATTATGATATGAGAGTGGTCGCGATGAATCAGGGCCGTACTTTCTGTCTACGTCTTCGAGAGACTCAATGACAATTATGGGTGTTTCCGGTGCCAACGTATATTCTGACGGTACCATCGCTACGATGCTGGCGACTTCTTTCTCAAAATCAATAGCCATATCAGCTTTATACACTCAGCTGTCAAGAATTGCAAATCAACACGCATGTTAAAATCTAGATATGCCACATAAAAAAGTACGAAAAGCGGTAATTGCCGCGGCGGGATTCGGTACGCGGTTCTTGCCGCAGACCAAGGCCATGCCCAAAGAAATGTTACCTTTGGTCGACAAGCCGATCATCCAGCAGATTGTCGAGGAGTTGGTAGGCGCTGGTATCGAAGATATTGTCATCGTAACGGGCTATCATAAACGCTCCATCGAGGATCATTTTGATCATACCAGCATGGAGTTACGCAGTAATTTAAAACAAGGCGGCAAGCAAAAGCTGCTCGATGAAACACGTAAAATCTCGAGCCTGGCTAATTTCGCCTACATTCGCCAAAAAGGACCCTATGGGACTGGCACGCCGCTTATGAATGCCGCGCATCTGATCGGTGATGAATCGTTTGTTTATACCTTTGCTGATGACTTTGTATCTGCCCAGCCGAGTCGTTTCCAGCAGCTCATTACCGCCCATCAAGAACATGACGGCTCAGTTATAACCTGTGTGCGTCGTGATGGCGATGAAGACTATGGCCGGTATGGATATGTGGCTGGCAACGAGGTTGCAGATGGGTTGATTGACATAACGACAATTATTGAGAAACCAGGCAGTCGGGACAAGGCGCCATCCGATATCGCTTCGGTTAGCGGCTATGTCTTCGAGCCGGTTATTCTAGGCTATCTCCAAAAACAGCTTGATAATTACGACACTTCCCAGGAGTTTATGGTGCAAGACGCCATGCAGCAGATGATCCAGGACGGCCATCATATTTATGGCTGCGAGATTCAGAATGGCGAATATTATGATACGGGCAATCCTTTGGAATACCTGAAAACAGTTTTTGACTTCGCGCTAGAACGGCCAGAAATCGGACCTCATCTGAAAGAGCATCTGCGGGAAAAACTACAGTAAATTTGACAATTAGGTGTATAATATAT
>JBAQZF010000079.1:0-5386 GCA_049790715.1 Saccharimonadales bacterium (SeqCode)
GAACTATACAAGGCGTTGATAGCGAGCTCATCGCTAAAATAGTCAGCTCCGGACATGAGGACGGTTTTGTTTATTTGCGGCATTGTCTCCAGTATACTGCGCTAATTATCCAGTGGCCCGAATTGAAGTGTCAATTTATTTGAGTGAAAAAGGTCTCTCTTGAGGAGAAGGAGCGGTACGCGGGCTTTTTCCTGGGTTAGGTAGCTTCTCGACATCATGTTCGGCAAGCAGAGCGTTGGCATACGCTTCTATCGCTTTTTGCTCTTCACTCATTTGATCGGCGTCCATTGCTTCTAGTGGTAACTCCCCGACCCCATCCTCGGTTACATAACCCACTTGACGCTTGGAGCCATCTGTAAAAAGATCTTCATCCCTGAAGGTAGAATTGTCGTAACGGTTTCCGGTGGCTTCATTGACGCGGCCACCATCGTTACGCTCATCTTGGTCGAAGAGATTTTCGTTGTGAAAGCCGAGTTCTGTAGGGTAACGCATTTTTTGTTTAATGACTCATTAGTATCAATAGGCACATGTCAATATACTAACATAAATACTGATTAAATACAAGGATAATTATCAAAATTGGTGACTTTTAATAATCTAACAGGGGTTTGCTCGAAGTGTATTTTACCTAAAGTCGATATTAAAAGGTAATCCGGGTTTAGCATGTCTGTGTGAGGGTGGTGAGATGGTGGTCTCAGTCCTGTGAACAGATTGCTAAACCCGGAGGCCGGACGACGCGCGAGCGTCATTTAACGTCTACTCGTGCTCGAGCGCGTCGTCCGGGATCCCCGTTCCTTCGAAGTGAAGCGTTACGCTGTTGGCACCGGCTTGTGGACAAAGCTCTGACGACCGTGTGAACGGTTCGGAGAGCCGTTGCCGGCGCGCGTTGCCTGGTTGCTAGGTATGAGCGCTTCGGCCATCAGGCGCAGTACCACATCGGCGAGCTCATGGACTTCCATGTGTGCGTTGCGCGACCAGAGTCGGCAGGTGAATATCTTCTTCCCTCTGACGAATCTGGGGTCACGTGCGCAGTTGCTCTGACGAACTACCCTCATGGCTCTCTTACGAGCAGTCCTTGAGTGTCCACACAGATTGACTTGCATTCTGCGACCCTTGATCCAGTACTCCAGGGAGATATCCCCGAGTACGAACAGCATTGTGGGTTGCCCCATGTCGGATTCCGACAAGGTACTTCCTTCCTGGTAGGGAACGAGAAGCTTACAGTAAATCATATTATTAGGCTTGGCGCAAGCACTAGAAGTACCTCTGAAATATGGGCTTGACAGGGGTTTTGGCACTCGAGTATAGTGAGTGCTAGAAGGATCTGTTGAGAGGATATTTCACAGCAGGTTCTGCAGGTGTTTTTTGCGAGGAAACAGCTGCCAGGGAGACAATCTAAACAGGGAGGTTACTAGATGAGTGCACCATTGCAGCCATTGGGTGATTATGTAGTGGCAGTTGGCGAAGAAGCCGAAACGAAAACGGCCAGCGGACTGTATTTACCAGAGAAAGCGGCTGAGAAGCCTAAGACGGCAAAGGTGGTGGCGGTTGGGCCTGGCGCGAAGCAGGTCAAAGTTGGCAGCAGAATTGTATATAAGAGCTACAGCACGACTGAAGTGAAGGTGGATGCTACCGAGTACATCTTGGTCAAAGAAGAAGACATCCTGGCAACGGTTAAATAATTTAAGGTTGAGAAAAGGAGAGTAGGGAAAAGAGCAGTCGGCGTGACGAATTTATTTCGGCACACCGCGCGATGAGAAAAACCGCAAGGTTTGTCTCATTACCCGAAGGGATAACACGATGGCAAAGAAAGTTTTTTATGATGATGACGCCCGCAAGCGAGTGCTTGGCGGGGCAGAGATTTTATATAATGCAGTAAAGACGACCATGGGGCCGAAGGGCCGCAACGTGGTGATCAGTAAATCATTTGGTAATCCGACAGTGACGCACGACGGCGTGACGGTGGCCAAGGGCGTGGAGCTGGCCGATGTCGACGACGAAACCTTGGGCTACAAAGTCGGTGCCGAACTTATTAAGCAAGCGGCTTCCAAGATGAACGATGTTGCTGGTGATGGCACCACAACAGTGACGGTTTTGACATATCACATCTTGAACGAAGCTAACAAATTGATTGCAGCCGGACACAATCCGATGCTGCTGCGCAAAGGTCTTGAGGCTGCCGCGCAAGATGTTATTGCTAAACTGAGCACACTTTCTGAAGATATTCAGGGTAAAAAGACCCGCGTTGCGGAAGTCGCTACTATTTCAGCTGGTGATGCCGAGATCGGTAATCTGATTGCTGACGTTATCGACAAAGTCGGTAAGGATGGAGTGGTTACGGTCGAGGAGGGCCAAGGGTTGCAGCTTGAGGCAGAAGTCGTAGAAGGCTTCACCTTTGACCGCGGCTTCGTTAGCCCGTACATGGTAACTGATACAGCGCGTATGGAAGCCGTTTATGACAAAGCGGCCATCGTCATTACTGATAAGAAAATCTCCAGCATTCAAGAGTTTCTGCCGCTACTCGAAAAAGTAGCACAGGCCGGTAAAAAAGACCTCGTACTAATCGCTGAAGACGTTGAAGGCGAAGCGCTTGGTACCTTGATCTTGAACCGGCTAAAAGGTGTCTTTAACACTGTTGCTATCAAGGCCCCAGCCTTCGGTGATCGCCGCAAAGACGTACTCAATGACATCGCTATCTTGACTGGCGCGCAGGTGATTACCGAAGACCGCGGTATGTCGTTCGAAAATGTCGACATCGATGTCGTTGGCTCGGCTCGCCGCGTGATCGTCAACAAAGACGAGACCACTATCATCGAAGGTGGTGGCTCTCAGCCAGAGGTTGAAGCTCGTGTCAAACAAATTAATACGCAGATTGCGGCTGCTACCAGCGAATACGACAAAGAAAACCTGGAGAAACGGCGCGCTGCTCTTTCTGGTAAAGTCGCTGTCATCAAAGTTGGTGGTGCCACCGAAACCGAGATTGAAGAAAAGAAATTCCGCGTTGACGACGCCGTTGCGGCAGTCAAAGCCGCATTGGACGAAGGTATTGTGGCCGGCGGCGGCGTGACGCTGATAAATTTGAGCGTCGAACTAGCTAAAAAACATGAAGCAAAAAGCAAAGCTGCCGATAGCAATCCATCAGTTGGTGCTGGTGTGGCTTTATTGATTGGCGCGCTAGAGCAACCGTTCCGCATTTTGCTGACCAATTCTGGTCTTAATGCTGACGAATGGTTGCCACAGGTCAAATCAGGCAAAGCTGGCTTTGGTGTGAATGTAAATGATCCAAGCAAATTAGTTGATTTGAAGGCCGCCGGTGTGGTTGACCCAACCCGCGTTACCAAAGAAGCCATTCAAAACGCTGTTTCTATCGCCGGTACCGCGACCACTATGGGCGCGCTGGTCGTCGATGTCCCCGAGAAAGAAGCTTCAGCTCCAGCCGGTGGCGGCATGCCAGGCGGCATGAGTGGCATGATGTAGGACAGTGAACAGTCTGCTTGAATTGCTTATTGCAAATCAAAGACTTGCCACGTTCTGACTTCCCTAGTTAGGCATAAATAATAAGAGCTCATGTTTACTCGAAGTTGAGCTGATAAAATACGTATTATGGAGACAAATCATCCCCGACAAGAAACTGAACAGCAACGGGTATATTGGCGAGGAAAATTACGAACGTGGACGGAAGAGAAGCTGGAAAGAAGGGGTAGAATTTTCCCGAACGTGGGTTTAATTACAGCTTTAATTGATATTGTTACCGTCGAATTGATATTTCCAAACGGTTCTATAGGCAAGATTCGGAGAATTAAGCACCGTCAACAGGAAGGTGTAGCTCCCGATAAGATAGGAATTAACATCTATGAGAATCGAGATGTTATAGGGGCTAGGACTCAGTACATTTCTAGAGCGTAAGGTGAATTTAATCGATTCGATATTAATCCGCAAGATAGCGGGATAATGTCAATAAAAGGAATTATGGCTCTTCCTTTTGATGAAAGAGTGGCATATATAGTTACGGAGGGTATGCGCGTGGTTGCGGATCAATTAGCGAATGAGCGAGAAGGTGTGGACGGCCACTCTATTACGGCGGAAGAAGCTAGAGCAGTGCTTCAAAAACTAAAAACTGCTCGGGTAGTTTAATCGCTAGTTAAGTTACTTCTCGGGGTTTTGGGTGAAGTAGTTGATCTCGTTGATGACGTCCAGCAGGGCTTGGGCGCGAGTTTTTTCGTCGCTGATTTGTTTAGCGGCTTCGTAAGCAGTTTTGACGAGGCTTTTGTCATCGCTGGCCTGGATCATCATCATGGTGGTGCGGAATTTCTCCTCTGGAGATTGGTCGAGATGGCTGACCAAGGGTTTTAGCTGACCAAGGGCTTGTTGTTTGATATCGACGAGATCGTTGCTGGCGTTTGGATTATCGTAGTCGTCGCTTGAGCTCGCGGTAAAAGGCGATGAACTCGCATGGGTATCTTGGTGCGTATCGTCAGCATCAGTCAAGGATGGGGAAGTAGTGGGAGGGCTGGTTGATAAAGCTGCTGAGTCGTCCAGCGGTGTACCTGGATGTTGCCATGTCTGATCGGCGGCATGTTCCGGCTGAACGGTTTCGAGGTGTTCGCTGTCTCCGATTACTTGATCCGAAGCGTCGTTATCGCTCTGTTGCTGATGATCTTGGTGCCCAAACATTATCCCCCCTAGCATGCTTTGTCTACGCTATACTATATACAACTCATTACTAAAAGCACAACAAGTTTGGAGGGGACATGCTCGACGATTTGAAACTGATCCATGAACGGGACGCGCAGGATGCCTTGGGCGTGGCCGAAAAACAGGCGCGGCAGCTGACGTATGATTTTGAGATTACACCTGCTGTATCACTTGCAACGGTCAAAAACGTGGTATTTGGCGGCATGGGCGGATCGGCGCTCGGAGCTTTGATCGCGCAGAGCTGGCCAGGCTTTGATCTGCCGTTTGAGGTAAGCCGTAATTACGACATTCCCTCATACGTGGGTGCGGAGACGGTCTTTTTCGCCTCCAGTTACTCTGGTAACACCGAGGAAACCCTGAGCGCGCTAGACCAGGCGGCAGCAAAAGGTGCCCAGATGGTCGTCATCACCAGCGGTGGCAAACTGGCTGACATCGCTCGAGACAAACAGTACCCATTGTTGTTGCTGCCATCCGGTCTGCAACCCCGCCACGCGGTCTTGTATAGCTTAAAAGCACTGCTGACAGTTACGGACACGCTCAAACTGACAAAAAACGCGGCTCAAGAGCTAGCCACCAAAGCGGACTTTTTGCAACAAGCCGTCCAAGCCTGGCTGCCGACCGTACCCACCAAAGATAACTATGCCAAGCAACTGGCGCTGGAAATGATCGGCAAATCAGTGGTCGTCTACGC
>JBAQZF010000080.1:0-9480 GCA_049790715.1 Saccharimonadales bacterium (SeqCode)
GCCTGAAAGACGTCAAAGTCATCATGCTGACCGCTCTGGGCCAAAGCGACGATCAGAGCCGCGCTGACAAACTGGGCGCTGACCGCTATCTGGTCAAATCGCAGGTGACGCTGGAAGACATCGTCAAAGTCGCCCATGATCTGTTGGAAGACACGCCGGCCGCGGCGGCTGCCACGACCGCTACGACTCAGCCAGCTGCCCAGGCAAGCCCCGCGCCAAGTACTGTGCCAGCTTCGGCACCAGTCGCGGCGCCAGCAACTCCGGCAGCGTCTCCGACTCCCGCGCCAGCTGCCCCCGTAATTACTCCGCCCGAGCCAGCACCGACTATCCCCGTAGCAGCGCCACCAGCCGAGCCAGTTACCCCAGCTACTTCGCCAATTGTTGCGCAGCCCATCGCTGACGTTTCAGCAGCACCCAGTGCTCCAGCGGCAGCGCCCATGCCAAAACCATCTGATCCAGCGCCAGCTCCCAGCCAACCCGCTACCGGCAGTCCCGCCCAGTCAACCGCTCAAGAGGAAGCCGCCGTCGACGCCAAAATCGAGGATTTCGTGGCCGGAGCCACCTCCGAAGCTTCATCGCCATCAGCCGTAAGCACATCTCAAGCGCCAGCACCTAGCGCTCCGACAGCTCCTTCTGCCCCCGTTATCACTTCAAATCCTAGCGAAAGCACCGCGCCCACCATTGCCGCGCCCGCTGCTTCAGAGTCTCCAACGGCGTCGACAGCTCAGACGCCGACAGATATCAGCACTAGCGACGACAAACTAATGGCTGACGCCGTCGACAGCTTGGTCGCGAATACCGAGGATGCCAAAACTGCCGATACCGATCAGGCCGCACCGTCGACCGTCAAGCCAGATAGCTCCGCGACACTAGCCCCGCCTGACACGACATCTGGCGACGCCAGTTCATCCTCGTCAACTGCCAGCACTACTGGCAGTGTCCACATCGCCAACAAAAAAATTATCCAACCGCTAGACGGCCCACCCAAAAAAGACCTCGACACGCTGCTAGCCCTAGAAGAAGCCAAGCAGCCCGCCGCGCCAGCCACAGTAGTCACCGCTGACGACGCCAGCCCGCAGACCGTGCCCCCTCTGACATCGGCGGCATCTGTCATGCCAATCATACCAGCGACACCGTCCAGCACCATCACGCCCGATGGTAGTAATCCAGCGCTCACTCCTGAGAAGTCAGCCGGCGGCACCGAAAATCCGCTTGACCCAGCCAACATCGCCCTCTAGTATCGTAGCTTCCTCAAAAACCGCGGCCCCATCGCTTGAAAGCATTTTACAGATGCGGTTCAAGAAGTTAGTATGAGTCAGTATGCGTATCAACAAGTTCATCGCGGGAGCTACCGGTCTCAGCCGTCGGGCGGCTGATCAAGCGATTAGCGAAGGTAGGGTAGCGATAAACGGTCGGCCGCCCAGCTCCGGAACAGATGTAGGTGATAGCGACAGCGTCACCCTCGACAACCAGCCCGTTACGGCGACTACCACGACTCTGACCATCATGCTCAACAAACCCGTCGGCTACGTCTGCTCCAGAGACGGGCAGGGTAGCAAAACGGTCTACGATCTATTGCCAGAAAAATATCGCTCGCTCAAACCGGTCGGCCGACTCGATAAAGACTCGTCGGGGCTGCTACTACTTACCACTGACGGCGAGCTGACCAATCAGCTGACCCACCCCCGTTACCAGAAAGAAAAAGTCTATGAAATCACGCTTGATAAACCACTTGCTGCTGCCGACCAGCGCCACATAGAGCAGGGAGTCGCGGTCGATGATTACGTCAGTCGTTTGCGGCTGCTCCGGAGTGAAAATCTATCTTCAGCTCCGGTTAAGAACAAAGGGTTGAACGCTGGAAATCACGCCTGGCGCGTCACCATGGCCCAAGGCCGCAACCGCCAGATCCGTCGTAGCTTCGCCGCGCTTGGTTACACTATCCAAACGCTGCGCCGTACCCACTTCGGCCCCTACGAACTCGGCACACTGCCAAAAGGGCAGCACGTCACGCTAGACATCAGTTAGCGAGTGTTATCTGGCGCTGACGGCGTCGGTTCTTAAACGAGCAATATTCGCGGTAACGACGAGACCTAATACATAATCGGCAAGCTGGTTTCGCGTATCAGCCGCTCGTAGGTCTTTTTCGACGACTTCGCCTATAAATTTCTCTGCTTCCGCTATGCGTTCCTCATCACCAGTCTCAGATGTAAACGCGGGCCTTGCCGCCAACGTCTCGACTCGGTCTCTCGTGATCGTAGCCTTGAGCTTAGACTCTTTAGAAGAGGTCGCCACGCGCCCAGAAGCACGAATAATGTCTAGCCCAAAGTCAATAGCGATGGTAGCGAGCTCCGCGTACGGGTCGTCTACAAATGCTTCCGTAACGACGCCTCTGTCTAAAGCCTGCTTTCCAGCTCGACCGTCAGACTCGTAAATCGAGAAACTAACACCTGTAACGTGTCGAGAAAACGGTCGCAAAGCATGTAAGCGTTGATCGGCAAGATTTGGCATCGAGCGCAACGCCTCCTCGTCGAAATAAGGAAATCCAAACCTGCTACGCGCCGGAGAACGCATCCCGAGACTACGAGCTAAACTAGTAATGTCATAGGCTCGCGACTTTTTCTCTGAATCTTGTAATCCGCCCAGCTCGTGAGCCTCTTCGCTGTCGTCGCGAGCTTTTTTAAGCGCCGACAGTTCTCCAGTAAATACCAGATCAATGTCGACTGGCATGGCTGTGCCCTGATAGGTAATCTCGGTAGGTATACGCCGCGCTAATGCCTTGTAGCCAGTTATAAAGTTCCAGTTAGAGATATCCTCGGATAGCGGCTCCACTACGCCGCCCACCCACGCTTGCCATCGGGCTTCGTGAGCCGGTAAATGCTTGACCTCATATTCGGCAGCCAGGCGGGAAGCTGTCCTGCCAGCGCGACGTGCTACTTGGAGCAACCCCGTCTGCTCGATGGAGTTTTCAATGCCGGCGGAAAGACTGGCAGGCAACTCGCTTGATGGCTGTCTCTCACTCATAGATATAATTTATACTACACAAAGACGTAATTTACAAATCATCGTGTTGAGTCGTCGCGCTCGAGCGCTAGACACTGTCGAAGTCTTCGGGCAAAATTTGACCAGCTCGTAGGGCGCTCGCGAATCGATCGGCGTATTCTTCCATATTTGCTCGGCTTAGTACGTCGCGTTTTCTGATAATTGCTCGCAGACCTTCGTTTGAAGCTTCTTCGAACCGATCAATAGCGGATTCGTCACAGACGCCTTGGCCGCTCCATTCACAATTTGGACAGTGGCGATCTACGTACCAATCCTTAAAGCCAATTGGTTCGCAATCTGTTAATTGCACGAGTTTGCTGCTGCATGTCTCTTCGGGACAGTGGTGGAGCTCCAACTGCGCGGGTGGTTCCGCTTCGGGTGTTTTATCAAATATAGGCATCATAGTATTTAAATACACTGCTGTAAATTTGTCAATACCCTTTATCTGTTGTACACTAGGGTTTATGGCGAATAAATTACCAATCGTAGCGATCGTGGGGCGGGCCAATGTCGGCAAGTCCAGCTTGTTCAACGCCATCCTGGATCGGCGCGAAGCGATCGTGGCCCGCGAAGCTGGCACCACCCGCGACAGCATCATGGCCAAGGCTTCAGTGTGGACCAAGGAAGCGAAGACGAAATCCGGGACGCATTTGGATGGAGCGCAAGGCGACGGCGAGCAGCGGACGGAGTCGTACCCAGCGTACGACGGAGGAGCAGCGGAACTGACAACGCCGCGATCCGCCAAAAATACCAGCAGAGGTGGCGGTTCTGCCGACACGTCGGCGGGTATGGTGCGTCAGGATTTCTGGCTGGTCGATACCGCCGGTGTCAAAGATCCGGAAGACGAGTTCGAGTTTACCATCCAGGAACAGATCACCCAGGCAGCTGACAGCGCCGATGTTATCTGGGTAATGGTAGAAGCCGACGTGCCAATCACCGAAGAAGACCGGCGGGTAGCTAAGATGGCTTTGAAAAGCCGCAAACCAGTCTTTTTGATCATCAATAAACTCGACAAGGCCAAGGGCGCTGATCTGAGTGGTTTCGATCGGCTAGGCATTAAGCCGATTATTCGTACCAGCACGACACAGCAAAAGGGTATCGAGCAGCTGCTCGATACCCTGATCGGCATTATCCCGAAAGCTACCGAGACCGAAGATGATGATCGGTTGCGCGTTGCTATTTTAGGACGGCCGAACGTCGGCAAATCTCAGCTGTTTAACACCTTGGCCAAGAAGCAGCAAGCTATCGTCGCCGATAGAGCAGGCACGACCCGCGACGTCAATCATACGCTGGTGCGCTATCAGGGACGAGAAGTCGAGCTGTTGGACACAGCTGGTATCCGACGCAGCGGCAAGATTGAAGTGGGGATTGAGCGCTTTAGTGTTATCCGAGCGCTCAGCGCCATCGAGCAGGCTGATGTCTGCTTGCTCCTGATGGACGTCAACGAATTGAATGTCCAATTAGACCAAAAGATCGCTGGCATGATCAAAGACGCCGGCAAGGGCCTAGTGCTGGTAGTCAGTAAGTGGGATGTGGCCGAAGGCAAAGATGCCTATACCCGCGATGCGTTGGCACCGCAGATTGCCGCCAATTATGATTTTGTGCCTTGGGCACCGCTGATTTTCACTAGCTCTGTCAGCGGTCAAAACATTACTAAACTATTTGATTTGGCATTTGATATCGATAAGCAGCGCGGCAAACGCATTACTACCAGCAAACTCAACCAGTGGCTTCGCCAGGCCGTTGACGCCCATCCGCCGGCTGGCCTCAAAAATCGCGCGCCAAAGCTTAACTACATGGTGCAAGAGACCGACAACCCTACGCCAGCTTTTAAAATCTTCGGCAGCCACACCAAATACCTCCATTGGAGTTATCGCCGCTATCTGGAAACCCGTCTGCGCAAAGCTTACGGTTACGAAGGCACGCCCGTCCAACTGTGGTTCATCGAGAAACACGTCACCCACAAGCATGGCACCAGCCCCACGAAAAGAGGTGACTGACATATGCCTCGTCATGAGTGCCATAACAAACAAATAGAACAGGACTCTATCCCAGTAGTTAAGGTAGTCGAAGCACTGCGCCAAGGTCGGCTTCAGCTCGCACTAACTGAAGATGGCTTTACTGACTTCCATGAAGGTGTTGCCACAGCCTGTACCACGCACCCCTCTAAGAGAGGTAAATTATTAGTGCAGCTCTATTTCATTGACCCTAGCGAAGTGACTGTAGAAGACGACGAACCTTGTTGGCTAGGTCTGGAATACGAGTTTTGCCAAAAAAGCAGCACGATAGACTTAGAACTTGCTCATCTTTTTATACCGAGCAGTCAATGCGACCCCATAGACAATCCAGAATTCACAGATTATGCTCACATAGTTATTGAAAAAAATGCTGTAGCGTGGGGAAACTTCGAATAACGCTTGAGTTACGACCTTGATTATGACTTCCTAATCCCTGATACTTAATGCCATGTCATGGCTACAGCAACGACCGCAAGTGAGTGATCCGACGAATTTTTATACGGTGGGGCTCAACAAAACTATTCTGTTAGTAGGCTTGGGAAACCCTGGTAAAGAATATGACTTGACGCGGCACAACGTCGGCTTTCTGTGCCTGGACGAATTCGTCAGTAAAACAGAGGAGATGGAAGGCTGGATAGACAAAAAAAGCCTAAAATGCCTAGTAAGCAGCGGGCGCGTCGGCGACAGCAGGGTGATCGCCATCAAACCAACGACCTTCATGAATAACAGCGGCGAGGCGGTGCGGGCAGTAGCTCATTTTTATAAGATTTCGGCCGAGCATATCGCCGTCATTCACGACGAGTTGGACATTGATTTCGGGCAAATCAGAACGCGCGTCGGCGGCAGCGACGCTGGCCATAACGGCATCAAATCGGTCACTGAAGCAGTCGGCGAAGCCTATGGCCGCATTCGCGTCGGTGTCGGGCCGAAACAGCCCGCTGGCATCAAAAGTGAAGACTTTGTCCTGCAAAAGTTCTCTGACGACGAGCAAAAACAGCTGCCAAACCTCACCCGCGAAGTCACCGCCATCCTCAGCGAGTACCTCTACGGCGCTCAGCTACCGCACGACACCCGCAGTTTTATCGTATAGTTCTGGTTCTGGTTACAGCTTCAACGCACCATACGCCAGAGCTTCTTCCTCTAGCGTCGAGTCAACGCGCGCGGCTCTCTTTATAACGGTGTCAGCTACGCGTTGGCGGTCCATCTTATTGAGTCGTATGCTCATCTGCAAACCGCCCGCTGCTAGAGCGCTACAATCTATCTGATTCGCGCTGTCACGTAATGCTTCGGCGCGTGCTTTTAATTCGTCAATCTTTGCGAATGGCCAAGGCAGCGGATTCAACTTCTCTTCGTTTGGTATGCCAAGCCATACCGCTTCTCTCGGTGCTAGCAAAAACATACGCGCCTGCTCATCAGTCTCCATAATAGAATAATTATACCAACTAAAAGGCTCTTGGAGAACAAAAAGGCCAGGCAAGCCTTCTCGTAGACGCAAGCGAAGTGTCGAAGATGTTGCGTGAATATAAAGAGCCTCCGGAGGGGGTGGGCACCGCCCAGAAAGGTTCACTGAACCTTTCTGTAGACTCGAGCGAAGCGTCCCAAAGAAGCGCGCAAACCTGAAAAGACCTCCGGAGGGGGTGGGCACCGCCGGAGGTCTTTTCAGGGCTCGAACTATAATTCGAGCCACTCATTACACCCTTCAACCCACCCCAGCGAAGCATCGATATCGATAATCAAATGACACGTGCCTCTACCGTCCGAAGACGACAGAACCATTTAGGCTCGCTTTGAAAATGGGTCCCCGAAACCAAGGTGACGGGGTCCCCGCAAAAACCAGAGTTTTTGTGGGGCAAAAGTTAAAGGGGTTAGTATGTTTTAGAGCGTTCTGGCGAACCAGCTAAGGACTTTCGTACGTGTGCGCAGTGTGGGATGAAGCGAGAGCACCGAAGCGGAACGTACATAGAGCTAGTACGTGAGCATCGGAGCGCAACGGTTCGCCTGCAATGTGTGCACGTACGAAAGTCCAACGCCGAGTAAGTGGAGGGTAACAACTTATTTTGGCCGCTCTAAAACAATCTAACAATGTTTTCCTCTGAACTATAGATTAAAAAATGATTAACTCATGCTTTAACCCGCGTCAGAGGTGTTAGAATGGGGGTAAAAGGTGCGAGAATTCTATTACTAGAACTCACAGATTGCTATTTTAGCAAATGAATGTCCTTATGTCAATACTTTAAAATATTTTTATATGATAATCAACAAGCTTACGGTTACAGCAAGTGACTTTCCCGAGGTGTTACGGCAGATCCCCAGTCCGCCCAAACAGCTCTATCATACTGGGGTGTCTCTGGAGGAATTGCTAGAAAGGCCGCGAGTAGCCATCGTCGGCAGCCGCACTATTTCGCCCTATGGCAGGCAAGTAACGGCCCAGCTAGCTGGGCAGCTGGCAGAGCAGGGCGTGGTCATCATTAGCGGTCTAGCGCTGGGTGTTGACGGAACAGCCCATCACGCAGCATTGGAGGCAGGTGGCTTAACTATCGCTGTGCTGCCTGGACCACTCGAGAAAATCGTGCCTTCCAACCATCAGCGCTTAGCCCAGCAGATTCTGGAGCAGGGCGGGGCACTAGTCAGCGAATATCCGACTGGTTCGATACCGCATAAGCAGAATTTCATCGCTCGTAACCGCCTGATGAGCGGCTTAGCCCAAGCGGTGCTGATCACTGAAGCCGCCGAAAGAAGCGGTAGTCTGCACACTGCTCGTTTCGCGCTGGAGCAGGGCAAAGACGTGCTAGCTGTGCCTGGCGACATCACGCGGTCGGGCTCCGTCGGCGTAAATAATCTGATCAAGTCTGGTGCCACGCCGGTGACATCGTATCTCGACGTGCTATATGTTTTAGGCATAGAAGAGCACCAGACGACCGCCCACGAAGTCAGGGGCCGTAACGCTCACGAGCAAAGAGTGCTTGATCTGTTGCTGCGCGGCATTAACGAAGGCGAATTGCTGCTGCAGCAGAGTGAATTATCCGCCAGCCAGTTCAACCAAGTCCTGACCATGCTGGAAATCGGCGGCAAAGTCCGCTCACTTGGCGCCAACCAGTGGTCGCTGGCCTAATATACTTGCAATATAATTAAATTTATGCTAGAATATTTCCGACATCTGAACAACGGTTCATTTTGTCGCACCTCGAGTACCGAACCTAAGTACGTACTCACGAACAAGGAGAGAGCATGCTGCACACGCGAACGCTGACGATCAAGGTCTACGATCCGAACGATCCGAACGGCATACAAGCGTCGAAGGCATGGAAAGAGATTTTCAGTCAAGAAGATCTCGGTGCGATGATGGTGGCTCTCCAGACCCAATCATGGAACGCGCGGTGGAGCGTGAACAGTCCAGAGGGGTCAGAGATCCACATTCACACCACGCGGGATCAAAATCCCGTTGACGTGGGGGCAGAAGCCATCAGCCTCATCGAGCAGATGATCACCGATCGGCTCACCACTCTCATAAGCGCCGTTTAGCACTAAGCTTCCGAAGCCAGCGCCCGGAGATAACATCAGTGTTATCTCCGGGGTTGGGGATAAGAAAATGAGCTGTTAGAGCAACCACTTATCCGAAAGGATACACCGCTCCCTCACTTTCACCCCTCAGCACCGCCTCTCCTTGTTCATTTACCCTTGAATTATCCAACAGTACTGTCTGTTCCAGATACGCAAATACTTGTAAAATTATAATACTTATGCTACAATACTACTGTTTCGTTGAGATCATCTGAATCTCCGAAGCACCTTGACAAGCAGATCAATACAAGATGAGTAGCAAACGCATATCAGGCTGTGTACGTTTACCTCTCATCTTGTGTTTCTAATTAGAGAAATACAGCCAAGTTACGCTTGGAGGCATATTGCCTGTGACTCAGCAACCCAAAGGGGCAGCAGTGAACTCTCATCACGTACGAGCTAATCGACGCAATCGCAGTCGTCTGCACTCCCAGCTCGCATCGCAGATAGCATTCAGGCATCGTCGGTACTTGACCTCCATTCAGAGCAGACGCTCCAAGCTACCAACGATATTCGCAAAACTACTGACCTGATTCAATCAGAGACGAAAAGAGCATTTCATGCGATGGTACGTTCTGCCTGTAATCGTTATAGGCGTTTCACATGTAATCACCGGACTGAAAATCGCAGTTAAAGATAGGACGAACTACGATCCTGACAACTCCGTCATACAGTCGCTGGTGTCGTTCCTCGTCACCACGCTGTTTTACTGGCCGATCGTGGCTTGGGATCAAGCCCACCAAAAGTAGCACGCGAAGCGGCGAGCAGGCGGTCAGGCAAATAGATTGATGGCTCCATGCTATCTCCGTACCCCCTATTTCTCTGATTGTCTGCTTGTCTTGTTTCACCTTATGAATAATGA